>NZ_JASLIX010000098.1:0-2702 GCF_030152715.1 Paenalcaligenes sp. | reverse complement strand
CAAGTCAGTTATTACGTTATTAGTGATAAAAAGCCTGCGTATTGCCAAGCCT
This sequence comes from Paenalcaligenes sp., assembly GCF_030152715.1. Taxonomy (NCBI): domain Bacteria; kingdom Pseudomonadati; phylum Pseudomonadota; class Betaproteobacteria; order Burkholderiales; family Alcaligenaceae; genus Paenalcaligenes; species Paenalcaligenes sp. The sequence goes on along the minus strand of NZ_JASLIX010000098.1, from coordinate 2,650 downwards.
ATGAGGATAACGGTTTAATCGCTTTAGATAAGACTCAGTATGTAGGTAGCCCAGAGGCAGGTGGTAAGTGGGTAACGGTGAGTCGTTATGAGTAAAAGTGCCGAGGAAATTATTAACGCGGTATTTAGCCAGAGTGGGTTAAAACTGGAGCCTGATGACCCTTTAGTGGCATTATTGCTTTTTATTGATCGGCAGTATGAGCAACAGCGTACTTTATTAGAGGATCATGAAAATGCTTTTTTACTTAACTTAGATCAACGATTGCAACAAGTTCATGAGGTCTATGAGGCGCTAGAGCAGCAGAAGCAGCATATCCGGTTAGATCTGATTACACATACTCAGCGCTTGGTGCGCAAGGAGGTTGCAGAGCAAGGGCGTGAGCTCTATAAGCATAGCCTGCGTTGGGTTGCGTTCGGTTTTGTGCTGATGTTCTTGCTGCAAGTGTTTATTTTAGCGAGGACATTATGAGAAGACGAGCTGTTGCGTTGATACTGAGCTTATGTTTTTGTACTGGAGCACAAGCTAGTGAAGGCGTGGAGGTATTAACGCCTTTACAGTTTGATCGATTAGCGCAGCAATGTGCTCCACAAGTGCATCGGGAAACATTACAGGCTCTCGCTAGAGTGGAAAGTGGTTTTAATCCGTATGCGATTGGAGTGGTAGGTGATGTGGTAGCACAGCCGAAAAATTTAATAGAAGCTATTGCAACGGCTAAACAGCTAGAGGTAGAAGGAAAAAATTTTAGTTTAGGACTAGTCCAGATTAATAAGAATAACTTAGCTCGTTTGGGACTCAGCTATGACACGGTTTTTGAGCCATGTGCGAATTTAAAAGCAGGTGCTGAAATATTAACAGAGTGCTACTCACGAGCGGGTGGATCAGCTCAAGAGGCTTTGCAAAAAGCATTGAGTTGTTATTATTCGGGTAATTTTAAAACGGGTTTTACCGAAGATATTCCGGGATTGCCTCCGTATGTAGAACGTGTCAAAGCTGCTGCAATAAAAAATAAGAAGGAGCGAAACAATGCGATGAGTGTGCCAGCTATTGAAGTGGATTCAACATTGGTTGCCAAAGCGGTAGCAGTAAGTAATACAGACTCCTCAAGACAGCGGTTTAACTGGGATGTCTTTGGGGAGTGGTAAGCCTTTTTATTATTTAGAGCCACTTATTCAAGTGGCTTTTTATTTTTTAAAGGAAGAACGATGAAGTTAGTAAGCAAACTAAAAATGGCATGGATGGTTTTCATGGGGCAGTTGTTTATGGCTCAGGTAGCGTTAGCTCAGGTAGGAGGCTTTGCGAATCAAGCCAAAAGTATGATGGAAAATATCCGTGATGGCATTGTGATTATTGTGGGTGTGGTGGCAACTATCGCATTGCTTTGGCAGCTGGCAGAAGGTTTCATGGGGCGTAAAACGTGGGGGGATGTGCTTAATGCAGGGTTATGGATTTTTGGTGCGGGAGCTGCTGTAGCTGCTGCCACATGGGTATTTACAGCAGGTCAAGGGATTAGCTTCTGATGAAGGGGAAAGAGCAACAGCCGGAGTTTCCCACGTATAACGCTTTGGGGCGCACAGCCTTGGTGTTTGGTGTGCCTCTAATGCCGTTTGCTGTATTGGTGGGGGGCTTTTTAGCACTAACCATGTTTCTATTTACGTTCATGGGAGACCAAGCGTTGTTTTTAATGTTGCTGCCTGTGCCACTAGTCTTATTAATGAAAACTATTTCTAAAACGGATGATCAGGCTTTATTTATTTTAGGTTATGAGTTGTATTGCTTTTTCTACAGGCGGAATGCACGGTTTTTTAACCGAACGAACACCATTTTAGCTATTCATTATGGGAAGAAGCTCAATGATTATCAGCGATTTTTTGAGCAAAGCACTCAGACGACAAGCTGCTCAGTCAGATTTTCTACCAAAAATCTCCCAACACGTCACACCTAATATTTTTCATTATCGGGATGGTTATTTGGGTTTTGTGATTCGGTGTGAGGGGATTCCTTTTGAGTCAGAGAGTGAGTCGCAGATTTATGCACGATTTCATCAGTTAGCTTTGCTTCTAGCTGGCCTTGGTAAGACGCTAGGCAACCGTTTAGGTTTATGGACGACTTTGCAGCGTAAGAAAAGGCGCTTCGATCGCCACTACCAGTTTGAGAATCTGTTTTGCCAACAGTTTGCGCAAAAGTATTTGCAGCGCTTTGAGAGTGGACAGTTCTTTGACACGTTTTTTTATCTTAGTTGTGTCTTGAAGTACGAGGAGTTTGAGGACGGTATTAAAGAGGCTGAGGAGCTGATTGATACGCTACGGTCAGGCTTACAAGCCTATGATCCTTATGTGTTGAGCGCGTATCAGAATGAGGTAGGAGTGGTGTTCTCGGAAGCGTTTGAGTTCATAGGTAGTTTAGTGAATTATGAGTACAGCCCAGTACCGTTAAGCGCTATCGACATAGCGGAAACCTTAGGCCAAGCGGATTTGCACTTTGGGTCTGACATGCTTGAAATCCGAGCGCCGAACGTGACTAAATATGCGACTGCTTTTGATTTAAAAGATTTTGGAATATCCAGACCTAAGGTGCTAGTTGGCATTTTAGAGTTGCCATTTGAGTTCACGTTGACACAAAGTTTTGTCTATATACAAAACTATGAAATTCA
>NZ_JASLIX010000110.1:0-30034 GCF_030152715.1 Paenalcaligenes sp. | reverse complement strand
GGCTGATGTGGGGTTTGGTATTGAGACGGCAGCCAGGCGTTGTGGTCTTGAGTTTATTTCCCTAGAGCAAGAGCGGTATTTCTTTGCTTTTCACCAAGACATGGTTAATAGTGCCATCATACAGTCTTTTCTTTCCGTGCTACGTAGCCCTGACTATAAACACTATATGCAACAGCTTGCTGGTTATGAGTCTGAGCACATGGGAACGATTTACACTTTAGAGCAGCTACTACAGCAAGATTTATCCGTATCGCTTTAATCCATTTTATGACGCACTCCTCTGCCCCTACTACTTTGTCCATGAAGGCAAACCCGTCACACCCTACGGTGATTCCGTCTCAGGGCGAGGGCGGGGTTTTCGATCAGCGCCAACGACCATTACGAGACTTACGTATTTCTATTACAGACCGCTGTAACTTTCGCTGTACATACTGTATGCCGCGCGAGGTGTTCGGTGCTGATCATGCTTTTTTGCCGCAACCCGAGCTTTTGAGCTTTGAAGAAATCACGCGGGTAGCGGCAATAGCGGTTCAAATGGGGGTACAAAAAATACGCTTAACAGGGGGCGAGCCTCTTTTAAGAAAACATGTAGAAAAGCTGGTAGCGATGTTAGCGGCATTGCGTACTCCAGAGGGGCATCCGATAGAGCTAGCGATGACAACGAATGCAACGTTGCTGGCACAAAAGGCAGCCGCATTAAAAGAGGCCGGTCTACATAGAGTAACGGTTAGCTTGGACGCTTTAGATAGCGCGCGCTTCACTCAGCTCAGTGATAGTCAGGTAGCGGTAGAGCGAGTATTGGCTGGTATAGAAAAAGCGGCAGAGGTGGGGCTGGCTCCGGTCAAGGTGAATATGGTTGTACGTAAAGGCATCAATGATGACCAAATATTACCTATGGCGCGTTACTTTAAGGGCCGAGGCCATGCGCTTCGTTTTATCGAATACATGGATGTAGGAAATACGAATGGCTGGGAAATGTCCGAGGTTGTGACGGGAGCCCAGATTATCCAAACTTTGGCCTCTGAGTTCGAGCTGGAGCCGGTGCAAGCCACCTATTATGGCGAGGTGGCGGATCGGTATCGTTATGTGGATGGCAGTGGGGAAATCGGTATTATTACCAGCGTATCCAATCCATTCTGTGGGGATTGTACGCGCTTGCGCTTATCCCCAGAGGGGCAGTTTTTCCTTTGTCTTTTTGCTAGTCGTGGTTATGATGTACGCCAGTTATTGCGTCAGTCAGCCTCGGATGCAGAGGTCGCAGCTTTTATGATGGAGGTATGGCGTGGCCGTCATGACCGTTACTCAGAGCTACGAGGACAAGGTCTGGCGCCTATGCATAAAATTGAAATGAGTTATATAGGCGGTTAATGCAACACCATCTCACTGGGGCGATATTGACGGGGGGTATGGCACGCCGTTTGCAGCCCTTAGGAAAAAATATCGATAAAGGTTTAGTGGACTTGCATGGTAAACCTTTAGTGGCTTGGGTCGCCGCTACCTTAGCGCCGTTGAGCCAACAGCAGCCTTTATTGATTAGCGCGAATCGCTACTTGCAGTGCTATGCGCATTATGGGCAAGTCGTGCAAGATCCAACCATTTTTTCAGGTTACCAGGGCCCCTTAGCCGGGCTATATGCGCTTTTATCTGCTTGTACCACGGACTGGTTGATGGTGTTACCGGTCGACACCCCATTTGTACCATTTTCGGTGGTACAACGGTTTTGGCAAACGCGCTCGCGTTACCCATTACAGCGCGCTTTTTTTGCGCGCCATGAGCGTGACCACCCATTGTGTTTGTTGTTGCATCGCTCGTGCGCGCCGCATTTGGCTACGTATTTACAACAGGGGCAACGTCGTGTTTTTGGTTGGCTCCAACAGCAAGAAGCGGTAGCCGTAGATATGCATCAGTTTGATGCTACTGTGTTTTTGAATCTTAATACCCCGGAAGACCTTGAAAACGCCCGCCAGCAGGCGTTTTCATCGAGGTTGTGATCAGGCGATTAAAATCCCCAGTGTTTAAAATCATAATAAGCGATGGTATCGCCATTTTTGATTTCGGTGTGGGCGGGAATACGCGCTAAACCGGTGGCCCAAGCCAAAGAGCTAATGATCGCTGAGCCTTGTTGGGCATGTGGAGTTAGATACATAAAGCCATCTGCATCTGGGCGCACCTGTACCCGAATAAACTCTTCGCGTGAGCCTTTGAAGGTTTTGGTGCTATCGAGCTTGCCATAAAAGACCCGAGGTAAAGCATGCCGGCGACCTTGGAGAACGCGGATCATAGGTGAGACCATTAAGGTAAACACGGCATAAGCGGAAACCGGGTTCCCCGGCAGACCGACAATAGGCGTGTTACGCAGATGCGCTAAAGCTACCGGTTTGCCGGGTTTCATCCGTACTTTCCAAAGCTGCATTTCGCCGCCTAAGCCTTCAATGGCGGGTTTCACCAAGTCTTTATCTCCCACAGAAACCCCGCCTACAGTTAAGACCAAATCGCAGCTCTCGCACAATGTGCTGAGCGCTTGTTGAATATCCTCTAGCGTGTCTTTAGCATGCAGTGTCAAATGGACTTGCGCTTTGAGTTGCTGTATGAGTACTGCTAGCATGGGAGCGTTAGAGTTATAAATCTGCCCCTCTTGTAAAGGCTGCCCAAGTTGCGCGAGCTCATCGCCTGTTGTGAGAATACCGATTTTGGGAACAGGATAAACGTCAATATGCGTGATGCCCTGCGAAGCAAGCATGGCCACATGACCGCTGCTTAGGCGCTTGCCTTTAAGGATAATGGTTTTATCTTTGCCCATGTCCTCACCTTGGTAGCGGACATTGGCGCCGGCTTTAGGGAGCTGGTGGATAGTGACTTGATCATCTTGTTCACTGCAGTTTTCTTGAATAATAACCGTATCTGCTCCCGCTGGCATAAGACTACCCGTGAATAAGCGGATCGCATGGCCAGGTTTAAGCGCTTGGGGGACATCCCCCGCATAGCAGCGTTGTTGAATGGGTAATGCTTGCTCGGGTGTGACATCGGCTATACGTACCGCATAACCATCCATGGCGCTGTTGTCTGCAGGGGGAATATCGATAGCCGCTAGGACATTCGTGGCGACGACGCGCCCAACGGCATCCGCAATAGGAACGCGTTCCGTGCGAGTGGGACGGACTGCGGCTTGAATAAGACGATCTTGAGCGGTATCGAAATCTAACATAATGCCTCGTAGAGTTTAGGATTTAGTGGCGCAGTGATCAGCAAAATTGCAGGGTTTGTGCTGGCTATTGAGCTGCTCCCGGATAATGCGCGTCCAAGCCAAGCGACAAGCGTTGGTCGAACCAGGAATACTGAAAATAATGGTCTGGTTGGCTAAGCCTGCGAGCGCATTGGATTGGATGGCAGAGCTACCAATGTCTTGATAGGAGAGCTGGCGGAATAATTCACCAAAACCCGTTACAGTTTGGTCTAATAGGGGCTCAATGGCCGCAATGGTGTTTTTTTGTGGACCAAAGCCAGTCCCCCCGTTAGTTAGGATAACGTGGATGTTTGGGTCAGCAATCCATTGACTAATGATTTTGCGCAATTCGTAAATATTGGTGGGGCAAATAGCGCGTTCAATGCATTTGTGGCCGGCTCGTTGTAGTTGATCAACCAAATAATCACCAGATGTATCATTAGCGGCTGTACGGGTGTTGGATACCGTTAACACCGCACAGTGTAAACTAGTCATGTTGTTGCTCCCATTGTGCTGTTTTGGTTACATCACTGTCACGTTGCTGTACCCAGAATTTTTCACCGGATTGTAAAGTTTCGCGTTTCCAAAAAGGGGCGCGCGTTTTGAGGGCATCGATAATGTATTCACCCGCAGCAAAAGCATCGCCTCGGTGGATACTGCATACCCCTACAAAGACAATTTGTTCGCCTAGGTGTAGTTCGCCTACGCGATGCACCACACAGTAGTCTAAAATATCCCAACGTTGTTTAGCGTATTCACAGATATCTGTGATTTCGCGCTCACACATACCAGGGTAGTGTTCTAAAAATAACGTTTCGGTGGGGGAATCGGGGTTAAAATCGCGTACATAGCCAATGAAACTTAATAGCGCGCCATTTTGTCCGGCGTGCTTTTGATGTAAGCGCTCGATGAGATCGCTGACCTTAAAGTCATGTTCTTGGACCGTTACCATATTCTTACCCCCCTGTGACTGGCTCAAAAACCGCGACTTCGTCTCCTGGTGTGATGATGGCGTCGTGGTTAACGTGATACTGGTTAACGGCGACCTTAAGCCGTTCCTGCATGGGCGCTAGGGCGGGGTAGCGTTCTACCAGTTGTGTTAGCCAAGTACTGACTGATGTAGGGGCGGCTATTTCCCAGCTTTCTTGACGCTGCTGCGTCAGCTCAGCGACTTGGGCAAAATACAAAACAGTAATGCTGGACATACGTATCCTTGAGGTAAAAAACAATCAACGCTCAGTGGCTTGCCACACGCCGGATTTGCCACCTGATTTGCGTAGCAAGCGTGTATTTTCAATCACAATGCCTTTGTCGGCAGCTTTGCACATATCGTAAATAGTGAGCGCCGCCACACTAGCTGCGGTCATGGCCTCCATTTCTACGCCAGTCGTATAGGAGCAGCGACAGGTGGCTTGGATATGTACCAGGTGTTGTTGGCTATCTAATTCAAAATCAATGCCAACAAAGTCCAAGGCAAGTGTATGGCATAGGGGGATTAGCTCTGCACAGCGTTTGGCGGCTTGAATCCCCGCAATGCGAGCGGTATTTAAGACTTCGCCTTTGGCATTGGCTTGAGCTGTTAATAAGGCAAAGGCGTCGGTACTTAACCGTACGGTGCTAGCAGCAATGGCTTCACGGGCGCTGCGATTTTTGTGGCTGACATCCACCATGCGAACCTGGCCGCTGGCGTCCAAATGCGTCAAGCTAAGATCTGAGTCGGGATGTGTAAAACCCATAGGTTTCTCATTGTTGAAACGAGCTAAGCTCGCAGGGTTAAAGAGTAGGACTCTATTATAGCCAGCTTGCTGAAAATCGTTGCAAAAACCCAATTGAAGTAAAAGATTGAAAAATAGACAAATTTTTCCCGAGAGCTGTACCTTTTGCCTACAATGAATCATTGCTTAGGCCGATTGGCTTAGGCGTATTTTTTAACCCGCTGCTTTTTTATTTCCATGTTTAATACGATCGGTGCTTTTTTCTCTTTGTATTTGGCAGCCCTAGTGCTACTGACTGGTTCAGGTTTGTTTAATACCTATATGGGGGTGCGTTTAACGCAGCTTTCCGTATCAGAAATTTGGGTGGGAGCATTATTAGCCATATTTTATTTAGGTCTAGTCGTAGGGGCGCGGGTAGGTCATAAGCTCATTTTAGGTATTGGGCATATACGGGCTTATGCCGCCAGTGCGGCGTTTGTGACGGCAGCGGTTTTAATTCAAATTCTTGTCGATAATCTGTGGATCTGGTTAGTGCTGCGTTTTTTTGCCGGTGCCGCCATGGTGACGCAGTTTATGGGCTTGGAAAGTTGGCTCAATGAGCAAACAGAAAACGAGCAACGTGGGACGGTTTTTGCTTTTTATATGGTAATGACCAGTTTAGGTACGGTATTAGGGCAAATTGTTTTAACCTATTTTCCACAAATGAATTATGAGCCGTTGGTTTTTGTGGCAATTTGTTCTGTGATGAGTTTGGTGCCGGTGGCATTGACGCGTCGTTTGCACCCGGCTTTACAAGTGCCAGCACCCATTAACGCCAAATATTATGTGGAGCGCGTCCCGTTATCGATTATTGTGCTATTGATTGCGGGGATGGTGACAGGAGCTTTTTATGCACTGGCTCCGGTTTATGGTTTGCGTGCCGATTTAAACAGTGAGCAAGTGGCGGTTTTTGTGGCGGTATCGGTTGCTGCGGGGGTGTTGGCTCAGTGGCCTATCGGTTGGCTTGCTGACCGCTTAGGTCGGGTGTTGACCATTCGGATCAACGCACTCTGTTTGTTTTTACTGGCTTTGCCTTTAGTTGGTTGGCTAAGTTTTTCCTATACGTGGTTGTTAATTTTTTCTGCCGCTTTTGGGGTGTTGCAGTTTACGCTTTACCCATTAGGTGCCGCTTTTGCCAATGATAACGTAGACCCTGACCGTCGTGTGGGGCTAAGCGCTATTTTATATATGGTGTATGGGGTTGGGGCATGTGTAGGGCCGCTGTTGGTTGGGATTTTAATGGACAGATGGGGTAGCCATTTCTATTTTATTTTTGTGGCGGCCTGTGGTGCTCTTTTAGTTGGATTGATTCGTCCACAAAAAGTAACGGGCGATCACTTAAGTCAGGATGCGCCCACCGAGTTTGTGCCCATGGCCAGTGTGCCTTCTGCGGCGGCAGCGGCATTAGACCCACGCGTGGATATTACGAGTGATATTTCGCATGATCCGGTCATCGAAGAAGAGAGTGAGCCTGTGGCTGAGGCCACAGACCCGAGTGTAAAGGGGAGCCCAGCGTCAATGGGAAATTAACGAGGCACTAGCGCTATAATGGCGCAGATGGCAAGACCAATACCCAGTAGGCTACTGCGACTTAACTTTTCTTTAAAAGCAATCGCACCGATCACCGTTCCCACACAGATAACCCCAATGTTCATGGCCGAGAAAACCAGAGTGGGGTTATCGGGGAACTGCTGATGAGCCCGAATATAGAAATAAATATTGCCAAAATTCAACAAGCCTAATAATAAGCCTGCATAGAGATTGCGTAGACGCCACGTTACTTTTTGGCTTAGTAGCCAAATAAAGAGCAAAACACCGGCTAAGCTAAAGGTAATCAACAAACTACTACTAAAGGCTGCTCCACTTTTAGCGAGCTGCTTAAAAAGCACGTCTATGACCCCATACCCTACCCAAACGCCTAAAAGCCAATGCATAGCGTGGGGGTGGGGCGAGCTATCGACTTGCTTTGATCCTAAGGTCAAGCACCATAGTGCTGCCAGCCCGAGCAATATGCCAAGTAGTTTAAAGCCTTGTAATGACTCACCAAAAATCAGCACCGCTGCAATCAGTGGGATGATTAAAGATAAGCGCTGTGCTGCATCACTGAGTACAATGCCGGCATGTTTAACGGCTTTGGCCATAACCAAGAATATACTGGGAAGCAGTAATCCTAAGGCAATAACCACCCAGTAAGGGGTGGTGGGGTTATGGATAAAGCCCTGGGGGTCAGGATTCAGGAGTAATACAGTTAAGGTGACCGCCATTACATAATTAAAGGCAATGGCTTGGGCCACATCAATCTGCCGGCTCCGTGCTATTTTTAGCAAAACGGAGACAGCAACACTACAGCTAATGCTTGCAACTAAAGTGAACATTTAAAGTGCCTCGGCTACTGCGCGGGCTCGACCACATTGGCGGATGGCATTGGGATCGATTTGTTTACTTGGGCAGTCTTCCATAGCGTAGCTGCGTTTTTCTGCGTGTAAGCCAAGGCGCTCAAAGAGCTTTTGGTCCGCGACAAACTGTGGGTTGCCTGTGGTAAGTAATTGATCGCCATAAAAAATGGAATTGGCGCCAGCCATAAAGCAGAGGGCTTGGGTGGCATCGCTCATATTGCTACGCCCTGCCGATAAGCGTACAGCGGCTTTGGGCATGGTAATGCGAGCAATGGCAATCGTACGTACAAATTCAAACTCGTCCAAGTCTTCGTTATTTGCTAATGGTGTGCCTTGAACACGCACGAGCTGGTTAATGGGTACGGATTCGGGGTAAGGGTTGCGGTTAGCGAGCTGGGCAATAAATTTAGCGCGTTGCTCTCGACTTTCTCCTAAACCTACAATGCCACCTACACAGCTTTTTAATCCGGCTTTTTGCACGCGATCGAGGGTGTCAATGCGGTCTTGGTAGGTACGCGTGCTGATAATTTCTTTGTAGAAATCTTCAGAGGTATCGAGGTTGTGATTGTAGTAGTCAAGGCCGGCTTCTTTAAGGCGTTCGGCCTGACCATCTTTGAGCATACCTAAGGTAACGCAGGTTTCCATTCCTAATGCTTTGACTGCTTGAACGAGCTCAATGACTTGATCGACTTGTTTTTCGGTAGGGGAGCGCCATGCTGCCCCCATGCAAAAACGTTGGGCACCACTATCACGAGCACGTTTGGCTGCAGCCACAACTGTTTCTACATCTAAAAGTCGCTCGTTTTCTACATCGGTATTGTATTTAGACGATTGAGGGCAGTAGCTACAGTCTTCAGGGCAGCCCCCTGTTTTAATAGAAAGCAAGCTGGATAGCTGAACGGCATTGGCTTCGTGGTGCTCCCGGTGCACTTGTTGTGCTTGCCATAACAGATCCATTAATGGAAGTTCATATAAGCGAATGATGTCTTTAACAGACCAAGTGGTGGTGTTTTGATGTGTCATGTGCCTCTCCTAATCATTGATGGGCACAATATAGAGAGTTTTGCGTCACGTTCAAAATTTACAAAATGTAATATTCGAGTGGTTTTTATAATTTATTTGAGAGTTAACTGTATTTGACGGCAAGTTAATGCAAAATAAGGGCAAATAGGGAATTTTGCAGAATCTTTTTGTTACGTTTTGATTTTGTTTAGGCAGTAAAAAAGCCTTGTAAGAATTATCTTACAAGGCTTTTGGTATCTTGGCGGAGTGGACGGGACTCGAACCCGCGACCCCCGGCGTGACAGGCCGGTATTCTAACCAACTGAACTACCACTCCTAGTAGTTATGTGCTCAACACCTTAAGGTGTTGGCGTCCCCACGGGGATTCGAACCCCGGTTGCCGCCGTGAAAGGGCGATGTCCTAGGCCTCTAGACGATGGGGACCTAAGCTGTTAGCTTTTTGCTAACCGATAAAACAAAATTATAAGACTTAAATTTAAAATTGTCAAGCTAATTTTGTTTTGTTTCTTTGTTTTGGTGGAGGTAAGCGGGATCGAACCGCTGACCTCTTGCATGCCATGCAAGCGCTCTCCCAGCTGAGCTATACCCCCGTATGCGTTAAGCTTTTAAGCTCTCTGCAACAAAGAAATATAATTATGCACTAAATTTTTATTTTGTGCAAGTCTTTTTTTTTAATTTAAAAAAGACTATGTTAGACGACAACTAAGCATAAACCTAAGCTAAAAACAATGGCCTTTTTGCTTGGTTTGCCGTAAAAAAATAATTATAGCATGGTTTTATTAAAAGTAAAGCCCTAATTGTTGTGCTGAGAGTGTGGATGAGTGGCTCGTAGTTTCCGTCCTAATAAGAGTAGTACTAATAGAGACCAGGTGACGATAGGCCAATTTCCTAATTGCACATAGGGGGTAAGACCTTGGGTGCCTTGGACCTCTACATCTAAAATACCCACGGTATGGGTAGGTAAGAGTGCTTGGACCTCTCCGGTAGGAAAAATGGCGGCCGTTGCCCCTGTGTTGGTGGCGCGTAACATTGGGCGAGCCGTTTCTATACTACGCATGCGTGCAATTTGTAAATGCTGACGCAAGGCCCATGTATCTCCAAACCACGCTAAATTACTGATGTTGATAAGCATTGTTGCTCCATCACCATGATCGGCGTGAGGACGCACGCTTTGAATGATTTCCTCGCCAAATACATCCTCATAACAAATGTCTGGTCCGATATGCTGTTGGTGAAGGGACAAGTTAGCTTGGCGTGTGGCGCCACGGTTAAAATCCCCCAGGGGAATATGCAATAACTCTAAAAACCAATGAAAGCCTGGGGGGATAAACTCGCCAAAGGGAACCAGATGGTGTTTGTCATAGCGGTAGTCTAACTGAAGCTGTTGAATAGCCGTTGGGTTGCTGTTTTGATCAATACTAATCACGCTATTGGTATAGATGCCGCGTTCCCCTTGTTGGGCATAGAGCGGCGCCCCAAGTAAAATTGTAGCTTGTTGTTGTTTGGCGATATCGATCCATTCCTGCCAAAAATCTAATTGCCATTGATGTTGAAATAGAGGAATGATGGTCTCGGGCAGAATAATCAGTGTGGGAGAGGCTTCTGGATCTTTTGGGGCGGCGGCAGCAAGTTGTTTGTAAAGTTTAACCCCGTCTTGTAAGTGAGCTGGGTCAAATTTCATTTGCTGATCGATATTTCCCTGGGCAAGACGGACATAAAAAGGGTCACCATGCGGCTGATGCCATTGGATGCCACCGAGTAAAATACCAGCCAAAGCGCCTAATAATGCGAGCCCAAGCGGGAAGCTATATGATTTAGGGGCATGCTTATGTGTATTGAGCGCAAACAAAGCCATGACCGCGGCGGTAAAAGCCACCCACCACGCGACTCCATATGCCCCAAGGACTGTGGCCCAACCAGTGAACATGCTGTCCACGTGAGCATAGGCAATATTAAGCCAGGGAAAGCCTGTTAAAAAAGTACCGCGCACCCATTCTAATAGAGTCCACGCGCTGGCCCAAATGGCAGCGGCAGCAAGTTGTTGTTGCCAAGCACCGCGCGCATTAGGAATAAAAAAGCGAACTAAGGCAATAGCCACCACATAATAAAGCGCCATTAGTCCTGCAAAGAGCGCGACAGCCATAGCGGCGAGTAAAAAGGGCATGCCGCCATATTGGTGCATGCTGATATGTAGCCAGTAGATGCCTACCCCAAAATTCGCTAATCCAAACCCAAAAGCCCCCCATACAAACTGGCTCGCTCGAGCGGCTTTAAAGCTGTAAAAAGCCAAGCAAGCCAAGGTGATGAGCTGCACAAAGGGTAAAAAGTGCAGGGGGAGTGGATCGGGAGCAAAGCTAATTGCATGTAGAGCCCCAATCCCAAATAAGGGTAGAAAATAGGAAAAAGCAGAACGTTGTGCAGTCACAGCATTACTCAGTTGAGGTGTCCGACACAAGAGGGGTGGTTTCGCGCTGTACGTGGAGCCAGAGCGCACGTTTGGGGTCAGCGCGAACAACTGTGATTTTGATGCCTTGGATAGCTGTACTGTCCCCGCGCTTAGGGATTTGTCCCATTTCGGCCGCGAGCCAACCACCAATGGTGTCATAATCTTCGTCGGATAAATGCGTACCAAAGGCTTCGTTAAAGTCACCGATTTCCGTTACTGCCATAACTCGCCAACTGTTATTACCGGCTTGGAAGATGGTTTGCGCATCGTCCTCATCGTATTCGTCTTCAATATCGCCAACAATTTGCTCAAGTACGTCTTCCATGGTGACTAAACCAGCAGTACCCCCGTGCTCATCAATGACGATAGCAATATGATTACGGCTACTTCGAAACTCGCGTAAAAGCACATTGAGTTTTTTGGTTTCTGGGATAAAGACCGCAGGCCGAATTAAAGGGCGTAAATCAATATTTGGGTTAGCAATGGAAAGGAGTAAGTCTTTGGCGAGTAAGATACCGACGATATTATCGCGATCGCCATCATAGACAGGAAAACGTGAGCGACCGGTTTCGACGATAAAAGGAAGAAGCTCGGCGAGGGGCTTGTTGACATCGATGAGATCGATTTTAGAGCGTGGCACCATAATATCGGATACGGTTTTGCTTGCCACATCTAAAGCCCCTACGATCATAGCGTAGGCTTCATTATCGATAATTTGACGCTCGAGCGCTGCCTCGAGAATTGCTTTAATATCTTCGCGATCAGCGGGTTCAGCGCGACGTTTAAAAAAACGACTAAAAGCAGAGGGGCGTTTTTTAGAACGCGATTCGGGTTCGGGTGATAAAGATTCTGACATGCCCTAAAGGACGGAGTTAATAATGATTAAGCATAACCCAAAATGAGTTAGGGGTTGGGCTTAATTTTAGTGGTAAGGATTAGGAATATCCATAGTATGTAGGATATCGATTTCCAAGGATTCCATTTCTTCGGCCTCCTCGTCATCCAGGTGATCATAACCTAAAGCATGAAGTACGCCATGGATACAGAGGTGTGCAGCATGATGTAAAAAGGGTTTTTTTTGCTCTTTAGCTTCTTGTATCAGTACTGGGATACAAATAATAATATCGCTGCTGAGCGTACCCGTTGCATCAATACCATATTCAAAGGTTAACACGTTCGTTGCATAGTCTTTATGACGAAACTGTTGGTTTAAAGCTCGGCCTTCTGTTTCATCGCAAAAACGCAACGTTAATGCGATTTTTTGAAAAGGAACGGTCTGGTTGGCTTCCTGATAAATTGCCGCGATCTCGTGCACCGTGGTGCGTACCCACTGGTAAAGCAAGGGCTCGGTTAATTCCGGATGAGGGGTTTGGAATTGTAGGTTAAGTTCAATATCAACCATGATTATTGGTTATGTGCCTCGTAGGCTTCGACGATGCGTCCCACCAAAGGATGGCGCACCACGTCTTGGCTTGTTAGTTGGCTAAGCGCAATGCCTTTGACCCCTTTTAGGATGGAGATAGCATGCATTAAACCACTGGACTGCCCTTTGGGAAGGTCTACCTGAGATGGGTCTCCGGTGATGACAGCTTTACTACCAAAGCCGGTGCGCGTGAGAAACATCTTCATTTGTGAGGGTGTGGTGTTTTGTGCCTCATCCAAAATGATAAAGGAGTGATTAAGAGTGCGCCCGCGCATATAAGCAAGGGGAGCAATCTCGATGGTTTGCTTTTCAAATAAGCGTTGTACTTTTTCAAAGCCCATCAAATCATATAGGGCATCGTAAAGCGGACGCAAATAAGGGTCGACTTTTTGTGATAAGTCACCTGGTAAAAAGCCCAGACGTTCGCCGGCCTCTACAGCGGGACGGGTGAGTACAATGCGCTCTACGGCTTCGCGTTCTAAGGCATCTATTGCACAAGCCACTGCCAAAAAGGTCTTACCCGTACCGGCTGGACCAACACCAAAGGTAATATCGTGATTTAAAATTTGGGCTAAATAGTCCCTTTGCCGTGGTGTGCGCGGGCGTAAATCACGGCGCCGTGTGCGTAGGTTTAGCTCCCCTTCGTTTAGTACGGGAGCAACGGGAACGTATTCTTCGCTAAAGTCGGTAATAGGATCGGTAGAGCTAGGTTTATGCTGAGCTTTAAGCTCAACTAAACCTAACTGGATATCGTCTAAGCTGAGCGCTTTGTGGACCGAGCGGTCATGGAACCAGCGAATTGCATCCGCGGCGGGCTCGGCTAAGTCTCCCTCGATGATGACGTGTTCGCCGCGGCGACGCAGCTGCACATCATATGCCACGGCGATTTGTCGTAGATTTTCATCAAGAGGCCCGCAGAAATTAGCTAAATGCGTGTTATCGCCCTCTAGGTGTACCGTTTGCTTTAATTTAGACATTAGGCTCCGCTCACGCTTTCGGTGGTGACAATTTCGCCCCGCAAGGTGTTCGTCATGGCTTCGGTAATACGAACTTTTACCATTTGACCAATAAGGCGAGCCTGACCTGGGAAGTTAACAATACGGTTATTCTCCGTACGCCCCATGATCTCGGAATCATCGCGACGGGAAAGACGCTCGACCAGAACCATTTGTTCCGTGCCAATCATGCTTTGGGCAATGGCGTTAGCCTGCTCGTTGATGAGGGCTTGTAAACGGTGCAAACGGTTGAGTTTTTCTTCTTTGGTGACATCGTCCTCAAGATCTGCGGCAGGGGTGCCGGGACGACGAGAATACACAAAAGAAAACGAGGTATCAAAGCCCACGTCGCGGATTAGCTGCATGGTTTTTTCGAAATCGGCTTCAGTTTCGCCAGGAAAGCCAACAATGAAATCCGATGAGAGGGTGAGCCCGGGGCGAGCCTCGCGCAGGCGTCGAGCGATGGATTTAAACTCTAGTGCTGTGTAGCCACGCTTCATGGCGCTGAGTACACGGTCACTACCTGCTTGCACAGGCAAGTGTAAAAACGGCACCAGTTTGGGTAATTTGCCATGTGCTTCGATGAGGCGCGATGTCATCTCTTTGGGGTGCGAGGTGGTGTAGCGAATGCGCTCGATGCCAGGGATTTCGTGTACATACTCGAGGAGCATGGCAAAGTCGGCGATCTCCTCGGAGTCGGGCAAGGCACCACGGTATGCGTTTACGTTTTGACCTAAAAGGGTGACCTCTTTTACCCCTTGGTCTGCCAAATCAGCGACCTCGATGAGAACATCCTCGAAAGGACGGGAAATCTCGGCACCACGTGTGTAGGGCACGACGCAGAAGCTGCAGTATTTGCTACAGCCTTCCATAATGGAGACAAAGGCCGTTGGCCCTTCGATGCGTGCTGGGGGGAGGTTGTCGAATTTTTCAATTTCAGGAAAGCTGATATCGACTTGGGCACGCCCACGTTTTTTGCGCTCTACAATGAGCTCGGGTAAGCGATGCAAGGTTTGTGGGCCAAAGACCACATCTACATAAGGCGCACGCTCGATAATCGTTTTGCCTTCTTGGCTGGCCACACAGCCACCTACACCAATAATGAGATTGGGATTTTGCTGTTTAAGATGGCGCACACGCCCTAAATCAGAAAAAACTTTTTCTTGTGCTTTTTCGCGTACGGAGCAGGTATTAAAAAGAATAATATCGGCTTCGTCAGGGTTGGTAGTGAGCTCAATGGGGCCGTGCTCATTGAGAACATCTGCCATTTTATCCGAATCGTACTCATTCATTTGGCAGCCAAAAGTGCGAATGAAGAGTTTTTTGGGTGATGCTGTGGTAGTTACGGTATTTTGTAATGGGTCTTTTTGCATAATGATAAGCCGTAGCGGGTGTTGACCCCGTGGGCAAAAATAAGATTAAACCTCTAATTATAACCATGTAATTGGATTTCAATAAAAAAAAGAGGGTGAGCGTGGATTTAAAACAGCATGGTGCTTTGTAATGAGTTGTTTCATGGTGCTGTCATATTCGCTATTCACTATGAAGATTCCTATTTTCTACTGGACAGAGATGATGAAACGACGCTTTATTGCACTAATAGCTATGATGATGGTGGCGCCCATGACTCAAGCAGCACCAGAGTGTTTAGCTGGTGATTTAGATACGCGGTTTTGTGATCGCGATGGAGATTTGGTCGCCGATGCTCCTACAGATCCTAAGGAGTGGGTAGATCCCAAAACATTGATTTTTGCGTATACCCCCGTAGAAGATCCAGAGGTATATCGGGGGGTGTGGGATGAGTTTTTACAACATATGGCTAAAGTAACAGGGAAAAAGGTACAGTTTTTTCCTGTGCAGTCTAATGCCGCTCAAATAGAGGCTATGCGCTCGGGACGTTTGCATGTAGCGGGTTTTAATACCGGTAGTAACCCGATTGCTGTTAACTGCGCTGGCTTTGTTCCTTTTACGATTATGGCTGATAAACAGGGCGCCTACGGTTATGAAATGGAAATTATTGTTCCTGCTGATAGCCCGATTCAGCAAGTAGAAGAGTTAAAAGGTAAAACCGTAGCGTTTACTACTCAGACCTCAAACTCGGGGTATAAAGCGCCTTCGGCCATTTTGGCGAGTCAGTATCAGCTAGAAGCTGGGCGAGACTTTACGCCAGCGTTTTCCGGCAAGCATGATAACTCCATTATTGGGATTGCGAATAAGGACTATGATGCGGCGGCGGTGGCTAACTCGGTCTTAAATCGTATGCTGCAACGTGAGGTTGTGGACGCAACAAAGCTGCGTAGTATTTATAAATCACAAACGTTTCCGACCACAGGCTATGGCTATGTTTATAACCTGAAGCCAGAGCTAGCTGAAAAAGTGAAAGAGGCTTTTTTTACTTTTAATTGGGAGGGCACGGCGCTATTAAAAGAATTCGGTAAATCACAGCCTGCGCAAGAAAGCTTTATCCCTATTACTTATAAAGAACACTGGGCTGTAGTAAGAGAAATTGATAAGGCGATGAACGTCAGTTACCACTGCCAATAGGGAAAAGCATGTCACATTTATCCAAGGCAACACCGTTATTGCAGCTGTCTGGGCTAACAAAGCAATATCGTGCTGATTTTACGGCATTAAACGAGGTCAGCCTGTCTATTCCACATGGGCAGGTACTGGCTTTGATAGGTCCTTCAGGAGCAGGCAAAAGCACATTAATTCGTTGTGTGAATCGTTTAGTCGAACCGAGTGCTGGTAGCGTGCAGTTAAAAGGGCAGGAGCTAACCCAGCTTGGTTCGACGGCATTGCGCAAAACACGGCGTCGCTTGGGCATGATTTTCCAAGAGTATGCGCTCGTAGAGCGACTTAGCGTGATGGAAAATGTGCTCTCTGGGCGTTTGGGCTATGTTGGGTTTTGGCAAAGTTGGCGTCGGCGTTATCCCGCGACCGATATTGAGCGGGCTTTTGCTTTACTAGAGCGAGTAGGGTTGGCTGGGTTTGAAAATCAGCGTGCGGATGCATTGTCAGGAGGTCAACGGCAGCGTGTGGGGATTGCACGGGCGCTGATGCAAGAGCCCGACCTGTTGCTCGTCGATGAACCTACGGCAAGCCTGGATCCAAAAACCTCACGACAAATTATGCGTCTTTTAAATGAAATTTGTACAGAGCGACAATTGTCCGCCATCATTAATATTCATGACGTGGAATTAGCAAAACGCTATGCAGATCGCATTGTGGGTTTAAAAGCTGGAAGGGTGGTGTATGACGGCACGGTAGAGAACCTGAGTGCGGAGGTGTTAACCACCATTTATGGCGAAGAGGATTGGAGTGATACGCAGCCAACCGCATTTGCTTCTTCGGTGGTTAGAGGGCAGTTTGAACAGGTGGTGGCATGAGACGTCAGTGGCAACCTACGCCGTGGTTCCGTAAACCTTGGCACCGTTATGGCATGAGTGTAGCGGTGCTGGTGTACTTATATTTAGCCCTAAATAGTCTTTCTATTAATTATGAGCGTTTAGCCGAAGGGATAGTGCGAGGGTGGGCGTTTATTCAAGCCTTTGCTCAGCCGGATTTTAGCAGCCGTTCGTTTGAGATTTTCGAGGGGTTTATAGAAAGTATTGCGATGACAGTTGTGGCCACAGCGCTGGGTATTGTTTTGAGTATTCCCTTGGGACTAGGTTGTGCCCGTAACATCAGTCCTGCCTGGTTGGTGAAGGGGTGTCGTGCACTCGTAGGTACAGCACGAGCGCTACCAGAAATTATTATTGCTATCTTTTTGGTGAAAATGTTTGGCTTTGGGCCGCTGGCAGGCATGTTGACCTTAGTGATCGCGACAATTGGTTTTTTCGCAAAGCTAATGGGCGATGAAATTGAAACTGCGTCAGCGGCTCAGCTAGAGGCCATTCAAGCGACGGGTGCAAGCTGGTGGCAATGGGTTAATTATGCGGTTCAGCCTCAAATTTTGCCACGTATGGTGGGTTTAGCCATGTACCGTTTAGACATTAATTTTCGCGAGTCTGCGGTCATCGGTATTGTCGGTGCTGGAGGAATTGGAGCCACATTGAACACGGCTTTTGGGCGTTACGAATTTGAGACAGCGGCAGCAGTATTGCTTTTGATTATCGTGATTGTGATGGCATGTGAATACACTTCGGGTTGGGTAAGAAGGAGCTATCTATGAGTAGGTCCGCACTCAACATGCCTGTATGGCGTCAGCGTACGACAAAGCAACAGTGGCTCAGCTGGGGGCTGTGGTTGCTGGCGGTTTGCCTGTTTGCTTGGGCATGGCGTGTTATCAGCGATCAAACTATTTGGGAGTTTGCTTGGGATGCCCCCACTGCGGGGTGGGACATGTTGTCACGCATGTTTCCACCACGTTGGGCATATTTAGCACAACTTTGGCAGCCACTGTGGGATACATTAAATATTGCAACGTTAGGAACGGCGTTAGGTGCTTTGATTGCGATACCGGTGGCGTTTTTAGCTGCACGTAACACCACGCCTTGGCCTTGGCTCAGTCGTCCAGCCGCGTTATTCATTATCGTAAGCTCGCGTTCGATTAACTCGTTGATTTGGGCCATGTTGTTAGTGACTATCTTAGGTCCTGGGGTGTTAGCGGGGATTTTTGCCATTGCGTTGCGTTCAGTGGGGTTTATTGGCAAGCTTTTGTATGAAAGTATCGAAGAAGTAGATCCTAAGCAGGTGGAAGCCATCGTCGCTACTGGAGCAAGCTCAGCTCAAGTCGTCATGATGGCCATAATCCCGCAGCTCCTGCCCACTATGGTAGGCACGACCGTATATCGGTGGGATATCAATATAAGGGAATCCACAGTACTTGGCATTGTCGGTGCTGGTGGGCTTGGGCTGCCATTGATGGCGTCGGTGGATACCCTGGCATGGCCACAGGTGACGGTGATTTTTATTATGATTTTGTTTACGGTTTGGTTGGCTGAGGTGGTCTCGAATCGGATTCGACAGCGTATTATTTAATTAAAAAGCATCATAAAAAAACGCTCTACTTTTTTTGTAGAGCGTTTTTTTTGGCACGGAGTTTTAATCCATGATTTCTACGGCTGGATCCTCGTCTTTATTAACAGGTTTGGGGATCAGGTCTTCGCGCTTTAAGCCTAAGCCTAGGGAAATCCCAGAAGCCACAAAAACAGAAGAATAAATACCAAACCAAATCCCAATGGTTAATGCCAATGAGAAGTAGTGCAAGGTAGGCCCACCAAAAAATAGCATGGATAGCACCATGAGCTGCGTGGAGCCATGAGTAATAATCGTACGAGAGATGTTTTGAGTAATGGAGAGGTTAATGATCTCCGGTACAGGCATACGACGTTGCTTACGGAAGTTTTCACGGATACGGTCCATGACCACCACGGACTCGTTCACCGAGTAGCCTAGTACGGCAAGCACCCCAGCTAGCACGGGCAAAGAAAACTCCCATTGGAATAGGGCAAAAAAGCCTAGGATAATGACCACGTCGTGTAAGTTTGCCACCGCGCAGGCAATAGCGAGCTTCCATTCAAAGCGGAAAGCCAAATACACCATAATGCCAATGACCACAAAAAGTAGCGCCATCAAGCCATTATGAATCAGCTCTTGCCCAACTTGTGGGCCAACGAACTCTACCCGCCGTAGCTCCACATCGCTATGTTGTGCCTGAAGTGCTCTGAGTACGGATTCGCTTTGGGCTGTGGTGTCATTGGTATCGGTAGCCGGTAAGCGGATCAAAACATCTTGCGATGTACCAAAGCTTTGAACCTGAAAGTCGTTGTAGCCTAAGTCAGTTAAGGCTTCGCGGACCTCCTCTACCTGTGCGGTTTGCTGGTAGTGGACCTCCATGACCGTACCGCCGGTAAACTCAATAGAAAGATTAAAGCCACGTGTGACGATAAAAAACACGGCGGCAATAAATACGGCCAAACTGATAAGGTTCAGCAGCTTAACATGGCGCATAAAAGGAATAATGCGCGAAATACGAAAAAATTCCATGACTAGTCTGCCTTATTCGTGTCTTTAGGTTTCCATACCTGACCGATGGAAATATGTTGCAGGCGACGACGCCCACCGTACCAAAGGTTAACCAAAGCTCGTACCCCTACGACAGAGGAGAACATGGAGGTCAAAATCCCTATGGTGTGGACCACGGCAAAGCCACGTACGGGGCCGGAACCAAAGGTGAGCAGGGCCACTCCCACAATGAGGCTAGTTAAGTTTGAGTCAAAAATGGTGGCCCATGCCCGATCAAAACCGGCGTGAATAGCGGCTTGTGGGCTAAGTCCATTGCGTAGCTCTTCGCGTATGCGCTCGTTGATCAAAACGTTAGCATCAATGGCCATACCTAGTGTTAAGGCAAGCGCGGCAATACCCGGTAGGGTCATGGTAGCTTGCAGCATAGATAACACGGCGATCAAGAGCAGTAGGTTAAAGGTGAGACCTAAGGTAGAAAAGATCCCAAATAGGTGGTAATAGGCGATGATGAAAATGGCGAGTGCAATAAAACCATACAACGTGGAGTTAAAACCCTGTTGGATGTTTTCTGCACCAAGGCTAGGCCCAATGGTTCGCTCTTCGATAATAGCCATGGGGGCTGCCAAAGAGCCGGCGCGTAAAAGCAAGGCAACGTCAGCGGCTTCTTGTACACCCATGCTGCCGGAGATTTGTACCTGTCCACCGGGGATTTCAGAGCGAATCACAGGCGCCGTGACGACTTCGCCTTGCCCTTTTTCAAATAAGACAATCGCTAAACGCTTGTTGATGTTGTTGCGCGTGACATCACGGAAAATGCGGGCGCCCTTACTATCTAGCGTTAGGTTGACAGTGGGTTGTTGGGTTTGTGAGTCGCGTCCAGGTTGAGCGTCTTGAAGGTTTTCACCGGTAAGAATGACCTGTCGACGCAGCAAAAGCTCATGACCATCACGGTCTTTATAGCGCTCTAAACCAAAAGGAACGGTGCCGGCTGCAAGGGCTGCCATGGCGGTAGGAGAGTCATCGACCATCCGGATTTCTAAGGTAGCAGTGCGGCCTAGAATCTCTTTGGCTTTTGCTACGTCTTGCACACCAGGTAGTTGAACCACGATGCGATCAGCCCCCTGTTGCTGGATAATGGGTTCAGCAACACCTAGCTCGTTAATTCGATTATGTAAAGTGGTGATGTTTTGACGTAAGGCGTTTGATTGTGCCTGCAGAATAGAGGCTTCAGATAAGGTCGCTTGGAGCTGGTTGTCTGAGGTAGGAGCAAATTGCAAATCCGGGATTTGACGACGTAGACGAGTTTGAGCCTCATCACGAGCTGTAGGAGAGTCAAAACGCATGACAACAGACTGATCTTGACGCTCAATGCTTTGTGCGCGTAGATCGGCCTCTCGTAATACGGTACGAATTTCTGAAGCGAGCGAATCATAGCGGCCATTGAGGGCGCCTTGCATGTCAACTTCGAGCAAGAAGTGCACGCCACCACGCAAGTCTAAGCCTAGGTGCATGGGTTTAGCACCCAGAGAGGTCAACCAGTTTGGGGTAGCGGACATTAAGTTTAAAGCAACCGTATAGGAAGGGTCCTCGGCATTGGGGACCAATTCTTTTTCCAAAATGTCTTTGGCTTTGAGCTGGGTGTCTGTGGAGTCAAAGCGAATACGCACGGTGCCGGCAGGACCATTTTGTTCGAAATAGCTACCGCTGATAGGGATATTGTGACGGCGTAGTATGTCTTCTACACGGCTTAGGGTGGAGACGTCTACTTTGACGACGGACTTGGCGCTGGCAATTTGTACAGCGGGTGATTCACCAAATAAATTGGGTATGGAGTACAGCACCCCAATTATGAGGGCCACCAATACGGTGAGGTATTTCCAAAGGGGATAACGGTTCATAGTTCTAGCGGCAACGGTACGAAAAGGAGATCGGTCTAGTATGGACTAGACCGACAAGATAGCGTAACCCATTAGAGGGATTTGATCGTGCCTTTTGGCAGAACAGAGCTAACAGCCTGACGCTGTAGCAGAATCTCAACGGGTTTATCGGCTAAGTCTGCGACTTCGAGTGTGATGTAGTTATCGCTGACTTTGGTGATTTTTCCTAGAATGCCGCCACCAGTGATGACCTCATCGCCTTTAGCAAGGTTGGCCACCATATTGCGATGCTCTTTCTGACGTTTCATCTGGGGACGAATCATCAAAAAATATAAAATCACAAACATTAAAATGATGGGTAGCATGCTAGCGAGGGCATTGGGCTCTGCTTGAGCAGGAACCAGTGTTAACACGTCGGTTAAAGTCATAAGAGTTGCTCCACAAAGGGAAAGTATTCAGGAAATAGTTAGCTAAAAGGGGCTATTGTAATGCTTAATCGGTGCCTCGGGCGCGATCTTCTTGAAATTGTGCCCGCCACTGAGAAAATTCTCCAGCTTCAATCGCATCGCGCATCTCTTGCATGATTTGTAAATAAAAATGTAAGTTATGCAGCGTATTAAGTCGAGCCCCTGTGATCTCATTGGCTCGCTGTAAGTGATGCAAGTACGAGCGGCTGAAGTGTTGACAGGTGTGGCACGAGCAGCTGGGGTCTAAAGGTTTGGTATCGTCTTTATAGCGAGCATTACGGATTTTAACGTCACCAAAACGAGTAAAGAGCCAGCCATTACGCGCGTTGCGTGTAGGCATAACGCAGTCAAACATATCTACCCCATTGGCGACCCCGTCAACGAGATCTTCTGGCGTTCCCACACCCATTAAATAGCGGGGGGCTTGCTCAGGTAATGCGGGCGTGATGTGAGAAAGAATGCGTAGCATATCTTCTTTGGGTTCGCCAACAGAGAGCCCACCGATAGCGTAGCCTTCAAAGCCAATATCGACCAGTCCCGCTAAAGATTCATCGCGCAGATCTTCGTACATACCCCCTTGAACAATGCCAAATAAGGCATTGGGGTTTTCTGATTCTTTAAACGCCGTACGTGAACGCTTAGCCCAGCGTAAAGACATGCGCATTGATTGCGCCGCCTCATCGTGAGTGGCGGGGCGGTCGTTGATTAAGTATGGCGTACACTCATCAAACACCATGGCTATATCCGAATTCAAAGCACGCTGGATTTGCATGGATTTTTCTGGGGTGAGAAAGAGACGGTCGCCGTTAATGGGAGAGGCAAAGGTAACCCCCTCTTCGGTAATTTTACGCATACCTTTAAGGCTGAAAACCTGAAAGCCCCCAGAGTCGGTCAAAATAGGTTTGTTCCAGCCCATAAAATCATGGAGCCCACCGTGTAGATCCATAATCTCGGTACCGGGGCGTAACCATAGGTGGAAGGTATTCCCTAAGATAATTTGTGCTTGAATGTCTTCCAGTTCATGTGGAAGCATGGCTTTTACGCTGCCATAGGTGCCTACGGGCATAAAAATAGGGGTTTGCACTTGACCATGGTTGAGTGTGATCGTACCGCGACGTGCTTGGCCGTCAGTGGTTAATAATTGAAAATTGAGTCCGCTCATGAATTTTTTTCTATAAACATGGCATCGCCATAGCTAAAAAATCGGTATTGTTGTTCTACTGCGTGCTGATAAGCGGCGCGAATGGGCTCAATACCAGCTAAGGCAGACACTAACATTAATAGGGTGGATTGAGGTAGATGAAAGTTAGTAATTAAGGCATCCACATAGTGAAATGTATAGCCTGGGGTGATAAAAATACGGGTGTCGCCGCATTGATCACCATTGCTAAGGGTTAGGCCTTGAGTGAGCTCCGGTTGGGCGGCAGACTCAAGAGCACGAACACTGGTTGTCCCCACTGCAATCACGCGATTTCCTGCGGCGCGAGTTTGCTCAATAAGCGCTAGAGTTTCGGCTGGAACCACATAGCGTTCGGCATGCATTTGGTGGTCTTCTATATGCTCAACACGTACCGGCTGAAAGGTACCTGCGCCCACATGAAGGGTGACAAACGCCGTTTGTATGCCCTGCTTTTGTAATAAGGCTAGCATATTTTCATCAAAGTGCAGCCCTGCAGTGGGGGCGGCAACGGCGCCAGGCTCAGAGGCATACACCGTTTGATAGCGCTGTTCATCTTCGGCGTCCGCAGTATGGTTAATATAAGGTGGTAGCGGTAGTGCTCCATATTGCTCTAGAGCGGCCAGCGCTGGTTGGTTAAAGCGCACATGAAAGAGTGCGTCATCGCGGCCAGTAACGGTGAGGATGAGAGCGCCTTCAGCAAAGAGTAAGTCTGTGCCTGGTTTAGGAGCTTTGCTGGCACGAATATGCGCGATGGCATGGTACTCATCCAGCACACGTTCAATGAGTACTTCGACCCGGCCACCGGTGTGCTTTTGCCCTTGGAGGCGGGCTTTAATGA
Source organism: Paenalcaligenes sp. (assembly GCF_030152715.1). Classification (NCBI taxonomy): domain Bacteria; kingdom Pseudomonadati; phylum Pseudomonadota; class Betaproteobacteria; order Burkholderiales; family Alcaligenaceae; genus Paenalcaligenes; species Paenalcaligenes sp. Next base: position 6,442 of record NZ_JASLIX010000110.1, on the reverse strand, counting down.
CTTGAGTATTATTAAAAACCAATAAGTCACCGGCGCGCAGCAACTGTGGCAAGGCGCTAAATTGGCTGTCGTAATAATGCCCGTTTTTTTCTAAAACAAGTAAACGGCTGCCCACACGTTCTGGGGCAGGGTGCTGGGCGATTAAGGCCTCAGGTAGATGGTAGTCAAATAAAGACAGGGAAAGCTTAGCAGAATCGGCCATAACGAATAAAATAAGAAGCAACAGCAATAGGCATAACTAGCTATTTTAAGCCGATTGCTGGATTTGCATATAAAAATCCATGGGTGGACAGATTTTGGTTATGCTTAGATCATAAAGTCGGATTTGTAGAAATAACAGGGCAAAACATGAATAAGCTAAAAAAACGCGCCATGCTTTGGGTGGCTCTATGGGTAGTCAGTGTGCCAGTTTTAGCGCAAGCACTGCCTGCTGAGTTACAGCAAGCTTGGAAAAACACGCGGCTCTCTGAGCAAAATCTATCGGTCTATATCAAAGAGGTGGACGGTCCTACCTTAGTAAATCATAACGCGACCACGCCTCGTAACCCAGCTTCTGTCATGAAAATGGTGACTACATGGGCGGGGCTATCGGCTTTAGGGCCCGAACACACATGGCGTACTACCTTATATCGACAAGCAAACGCGACGATTGATGCTCAGGGCACCCTACAAGGCCCTTTATATATTCAGGCATCGGGTGACCCCTTTTTTTCCATATCAGACTTATGGAATTTGTTACGTGACTTACGTTTGCGAGGTGTTAAAAACTTAAGCGAAGTGGTGGTGGATCGCTCTGTTTTTGGGCAGGTGGCCACAGACCCTTATGCGTTTGATGGGGCTGGGGATCGTCCTTATAATGCAAGTCCTGATGCCATGATGGTTGGTTTTGGGGCGTCGCGCTTATTGTTTTTGCCGGATGAGAAGAATAAAAAATGGATAGGCGTGATGGATCCACCGGTTCCCGGCCTACGCATAGACAACCAAGTCAGTTGGAGCGACCAACGCTGCCCAGGTTCTCCGGCTATTAGTACCCGTATACAACAAGCACCCAATGGCATTCAGGTTGTTGCTTCGGGTACAGCTGCCGGCTCCTGTGGCGAGTTCAGTGTATATCGCCTTACCATGGGGCAACAGCCATTTTTCAATCATGTTTTTAAAATGATTTGGAAAGAGCTGGGTGGCACGTTAGCGCACGATATTCGCTCGGGTAAAGTCCCTGCTCAGGCAAAAGCGTTAGCTTGGCATGACTCGCCTACACTGGCAGATCAAATACGTGTGATCAATAAACAAAGTAATAATGTAATGGCAACGTTGTTGTTATTGCGGTTAGGGCAACAGCTAAATGGTGCTGGGGCAACGGTAGTTACCGCAGAGCAGGCCGCGATGCGGGTGTTGCAGTCGCAGGGAATCAATACCAATGGCTGGCGTATTGATAATGGCTCAGGGCTATCACGACAAGCGCGGGTAACGGCGCAGGGTATGGCGCAGATGTTGGATGTGATTTGGCGCTCTAATTACATGCCAGAGTTTATGTCGTCGTTAGCCATTGCCGGGGTAGATGGCACGGTACGACGACGGTTAAAGGACGATGAGGTTCAGGGTCGTGCTCATTTAAAAACCGGCACCTTACGCGATGCACGTGCTTTGGCAGGATATGTTTTAGGCACGAGCGGCAAACGCTATATTATGGTGAGTATGGTCAATGGCGAGGGGGCTGCTTCGGTTCGGCCTTTTGATGATGCGCTAGTAAAATGGCTTGCCGCCCAATAATTTTTGTTCAATAACAAACCTAATGGATTAGGTGATTACTTAATGAGTACAGCATGGCTATACATGAAATACAACACCCTTTGATTCGCCATAAGCTTGGTCTAATGCGTAGAGCAGATTTAAGCACCAAGAATTTTCGGGAAATGTCGCAAGAGATTGCGGCATTGCTGACCTATGAGGCCACCAAAGACTTACCTTTAGAATCCACCACCATCGAAGGTTGGTGCGGTGAGGTGGACGTAGAAAAAATTGCTGGTAAAAAAGTAACCGTTGTGCCAATTTTACGTGCTGGGATTGGGATGTTAGATGGCGTGTTAAGTCTTATCCCGGGTGCTAAGGTCTCTGTGATTGGTATTGCTCGTAATGAGGAAACCTTCGAGGCTCAAACGTATTTAGAGCGGCTTGTGGGTGAGCTTGACCAACGCTTTGCGTTAATTATTGACCCAATGCTGGCTACAGGGGGATCGATGGTCGCCACGATCGATTTATTAAAGAAAGCTGGCTGTAAAACGATTCGGGCCTTAGTACTGGTTGCCGCCCCCGAGGGGATACGTACTGTACAAAACGCCCATCCAGATGTGGAAATTTATACAGCATCGATAGATAGTCATTTGGATGAAAATGGCTATATTGTGCCCGGTTTAGGGGATGCTGGGGATCGTATTTTTGGTACACGCCAAAAAGTGGAGTCCTGATTTATTTTTACTTTTGCGATATTTTTTTACAATCCTTGCGCCATCTAAACACGCAGAGTGATAAAAAATCAGGTAGCATAAACTGAGTGCATATCTATTTATGCTTTAGTTAATAAATAGAGTGTTGATGGATTGCTTCGTTATTTTATTACTCAAGGAGTTCAATCATGGTTACCAAACGAAATGCGCAAAAAGTAGAGGACGACTTCATGGAAGACGTTAAAAAAAGTCTAGATGAAGCCGAGCGCTTGCTTAGCGAGGCCGCAGAGGCGACAGGCGATAAAGCCAATGAGATTCGCGAGGCCGCCATGCGATCCTTGCGTAACACGCGCGAAGCCTTGCAAGATACGCAGGACGCCATTGTAGAAAGTGGTCGTCAGGCCGCTAAGGCCACGGATCATTACGTGCACGATAATCCTTGGCAAGCGATTGGTATCGCAGGGATTGTTGGCTTGCTCTTCGGGATGTTAGTGAGCCGTAAGTAATTGATGATATAGCCCCCTAAACCCATAGGGGGCTTTTTTGACAAAAGGATTACGCATGTCCTTAAGACAACGTGTAGGGGATCTAAGCAGCACCGCAATTTCGATTGTGCGTACACGCCTAGAGTTGTTTGCCCTAGAAGCCGGGCAACAAAAATCAGGGTTGCTAACATTATTAGCTATGTTATTTGGTGCGTTGCTATTTTCTACCTTGGCGTTATTGATATTTAGTTTATTAATTGCTTTGTTTTTTTGGCCTACAGAATATCGTTATTGGGCAATTGGTATTTTAATTGTGGTCTATGCAGGATTAGCGGCAGTTTTAGTGTTAACGATTATGAATCGATTAAATAAAGGGCCTATGCCATTTGCTGCTACGATAGAGGAGCTAGGCAAAGATATCCAAATGTTAGAACGCTTACGATCCGATGATGAGGCGAAATAATGGCAAAAAAAACAGAAATTAATCGCTTGGTTCGTATCGAATTGTTACGGGCGCGTGCGGAGCTAGAGCGCCGCGAGGCGTGCTATTTAGCCCGTGAAATTAGTAGTTCGCTACAGCCTGAACATTTGTTAGGTATGGTTAAAGGTCAATTTACCCAAGGTCTATCTGCAAGCTTTGGGGCAGGATCCAAAGCGGGAGGATGGTTGGATTTTGTCTTGTCCTTAGGAAAGCGATACCCGCTAGTGGTATCCGGGCTATCAGCGCTTGCAGGTACGGTGGTTGGTAAGAAAAAGTGGCGCTTAGGCGCCTTAGCGATGACGGGCTGGCGCCTATTTAGTGCTTATCAAAAACTTCAAAAGAAGAAAAAAGAAAAATACATTCAACCCAGTCAACCCAAAAGTGGGCGAGTGATCGGGCCTTTTTAATCATTTAGGCCATGCCTGTATGTTCGAATAAGGGCTGGTCTTTTTCCACGTCTCCAGAGGTCTGTACTCGTTGCTGGTTTTGCTGTGCAAAGTCCAGCATTTTTTTTAGAGCTTGAAAGGCTTTGGTGCGTACCGGAGCGGGGACCTCTATGGCGGTTGTCGAAGGCTGTTGTAATAGTGTTTGAACTTTTTCGATAGTGTTTAAGCCCATCCATGGACAAAATGCGCAGCTTTTACAGCTGCCGCTATGACCAGCAGTGGGGGCTGCAATGAATTGCTTATGTGGTGCGGCTTGGCGCATTGCATGCAAAATATGCTGGTCTGTTGCCACAATGCATAGGGTAGCAGGATGCGTGCTAGCGGCTTTGATAAGCTGGGTTGTAGAGCCTACGATATCAGCTAGAGCAATGACATCGGCGGGAGATTCTGGGTGTACTAAGGTAAGCGCTTCGGGATGCTGCGCTTGCAAAGCGGCTAGCTCTTTGGCCTTAAATTCTTCGTGCACCACACAAGCTCCATCCCAAATTACCATATCGGCTTGGGTTTGGCTTTGGATCCAATGCCCAAGATATTTATCTGGGGCCCAGAGGATTTTTTTCCCTTGATTATGTAAATGACGTACAACGTCTAGGGCGATAGAAGAGGTAATCACCCAATCGGCTTGGGCTTTCACGGCGGCGCTGGTGTTGGCATACACCACGACCACTCTATCTGGGTGTTGCGCTTTAAACGCAGCAAAGGCTTCACTAGGACAATGGATGTCTAAAGAACAGGTGGCATCTTGGTCGAGCAAGTACACGGTTTTGTCGGGACTAAGTATTTTAGCGGTTTCTGCCATGAACTTCACACCCGCTACCATGAGGGTTTGAGCAGGATGATCGTGGCCAAAGCGCGCCATTTCTAGCGAGTCCCCAACACAACCTTGGCTCAGTTTTGCGAGATCTTGAACCAGTGGATCGGTATAGTAATGAGCGATGAGGGCGATATTTTTTTCTTGTAATTGGGTCGCTAGTTCTTGTAGTGAGGGCATAGCGTCTCCTTATTGCTCTTTTTGAGCATAATGGGGGTAAAAAATAATAGCAATTATGCTTTTTTTGAGTATAAGTAGAGATGAAGAAAAAAACAAGCGGTAAAAACCGCCTGTTTTTTATGAGCTTTGCGCGAAAAACCCCGTCCTTTAGGGTAGTGAGGTTGTCAAAAGCCGAGCTTGTCCCAGATGCTATCCACTTTTAGGCGTGTGGCTTCGTCCATTTTGATGACGCGGCCCCATTCGCGCTGGGTTTCTCCCGGCCATTTGTTGGTGGCGTCCATGCCCATTTTGCCCCCCAATCCTGAAACCGGCGACGCAAAATCCAAATAGTCGATAGGGGTGTTTTCCACTAGTACCGTATCGCGCACAGGATCCATACGCGTTGTCATGGCCCAGATGACTTCTTTCCAATCTCGCGTGTTTACATCCTCATCGACCACAACAATAAATTTGGTGTACATAAATTGTCGCAGAATACTCCATACGCCGAACATCACGCGCTTAGCATGTCCGGCATATTGTTTGCGGATGGAGACCACAGCCAGTCGATAGCTACAGCCTTCGGGAGGTAGGTAAAAATCGACAATCTCAGGGAGTTGCCTTTTTAATAAGGGGACAAAAACCTCGTTTAACGCCACCCCGAGTACAGCAGGCTCATCTGGGGGTTTGCCCGTGTAGGTGCTGTGGTAGATAGGATTTTTACGCATAGTGATGCGCTCGACCGTAAACACTGGGAACCAGTCTTGCTCGTTGTAATACCCAGTGTGGTCGCCATAGGGCCCCTCTAAGGCCATTTCGTAATCCGAGGGGGGAAGTGGATTGACTCCCTCGGGTACGTCGGGAGTCATAGCATCTGGGTGGTTGGCAGGTAAAATATGGCCCTCGAGCACGATTTCAGCAAAGGCCGGCACAGATAAGTCGCTGCCGATTGCCTTAGCTAGCTCGGTTTTAGCACCACGCAATAACCCTGCAAACTGATACTCTGACAAACTGTCCGGTACAGGTGTTACAGCCCCTAAAATGGTTGCTGGATCGCAGCCCAGAGCTACAGCAACAGGAAAAGGCTGACCGGGGTGAGCCAAAGCATGATCCCTAAAATCTAAGGCGCCCCCACGGTGCGATAACCAGCGCATAATAAGCTTATTGCGCCCTAGCTGTTGTTGGCGATAAATGCCTAGGTTTTGACGTTTAGCATGTGGGCCTTTGGTGATGACTAATCCCCATGTTAATAAGGGGGCAGCGTCTTCGGGCCAACAGTGTTGCAAAGGGATCGTATCCAGGTCTACGTCGTCGCCCTCAAGGATGATTTCTTGGCAGGCTGGGTTTTTAATCTGTTTGGGTGCCATATCCCAAAGGGCGGCTTTTAGCATGGAGATTTTAGATAGAGCATCTTTAAAGCCGCGCGGAGGCTCTGGCTCACGCAGGTTAGCAAGCAGCTCACCAACGTCGCGTAGAGCGTCGATGTTTTCGGCTCCCATGCCCCAAGCAACGCGTTTTGGTGTACCAAATAAGTTAGCGAGCACCGGCATTTTGGCTGGCTGGCCGAGATGAATGGGGTTTTCAAACAACAATGCTGGGCCTTCGGCGCGTAAAAC
>NZ_JASLIX010000038.1:0-19903 GCF_030152715.1 Paenalcaligenes sp. | reverse complement strand
GTCGAGAACGAGGGTGTAGAGGGTGTGATTTTAGGCCGGAGTATCTACGAAGGCACCTTGGACTTCGCCGAGGCGCAAACCTTTGCTGACGAGTACGAAGCATGAAATCTGAACCATCTTGCCGTATTATCCCCTGCCTTGACGTCACCGCCGGTCGTGTCGTAAAAGGCGTTAACTTTGTTGACTTAGTTGATGCAGGGGATCCTGTAGAAATCGCCCGTCGTTATGATGAGCAAGGCGCAGATGAACTTACCTTGCTCGATATTACGGCGACCACCGAGAACCGCGACACCATTCTTCCTGTCATAGCCGAAGTCGCCAAACAAATCACTATCCCGCTGACCGTGGGTGGTGGGATCCGAGAGATCGAAGACATTCAACGCATCATCGATGCCGGCGCACATCGCGTTTCTATCAACAGCGCCGCCATTACAAACCCTGACTTGATTCGCGTTGCTAGCGAACAGTTTGGCAAAGAGCGCATTATCGTTGCTATCGATGCCCGCCAAACGGCAACAGACCCACAAAAATGGGAAATTTATACCCATGGTGGCCATCGCGCCACTGGTCTGGATGCCATCGAGTGGGCACAACGCGTAGAAGCGCTAGGGGCCGGCCAGCTGCTAGTGACTAGCATGGATAAAGACGGCACAAAAACCGGCTTTGATCTCGATCTAACTCGTGCTATTGCCGAAGCGGTCAACATCCCCGTGATTGCCTCTGGTGGCGTAGGAAACCTACAGCACCTCGCCGATGGCGTTCTTCAGGGCAAAGCCGACGCGGTGCTTGCAGCCAGTATTTTTCACTTTGGCGAGCACACTATTGCTGAAGCCAAAGCGTTTCTGCGTGATCAAGGCATTACGGTGCAATGAGTATGTCTTGGTTAGATCAAGTTAACTTTGATAGCAATGGCCTGATACCGGCCATTGCTCAAGACCACCTAAGCGGACGCATTTTAATGGTTGCGTGGATGAATGCCGAAGCGCTAGCCGAAACCGTTGCTACGCAACGTGCCGTGTACTGGTCACGCTCGCGCCAGCGCCTATGGCGCAAAGGCGAAGAATCCGGTCACCACCAGTCAGTACGCTCGATTCGCTTAGACTGTGACGCTGATGTTATTTTACTTACCGTAGAACAGCACGGTGACATTGCCTGTCACACAGGACGGCATAGCTGCTTTTTTCAGCGTCTTAACACCAACGGGGACACCCCTAAATGGGAAATCACCGACCCCGTTTTAAAAGACCCAAAGTCCATTTACTCATGAACGCCGATCTTATATTTGCTGAACTCGCTGCTGTGCTGAAATCACGCTTGCCCTCTGCCGGTGGTGATCCTGATAGCTCCTATGTGGCTAAACTTTATGCCAAAGGTCCCGATGCATTTTTAAAAAAAATCGGCGAGGAAGCCACTGAACTAGTGATGGCAGCTAAAGACCAAAACCGCGAAGCAATCATTGCGGAAACGGCCGACCTTTGGTTTCATAGTTTAGTCGCATTAAACTACTACAATATCGAACCTAACGATATTATGGCTGAGCTAGCGCGTCGCCAAGGCATTTCCGGTCTAGTGGAAAAAGCCAATCGCAAAGACGCCTAACTATGGCACAATAGCTAACAAACGGATTTAATGGAAAAGGGCTTTGCCCTGTAGTACACATGAGTCAAAACTGCTTATTTTGCAAAATTATTGAAGGCAGCATTCCGTCAACGAAGGTTTACGAAGACGATGAGTTTCTTGCCTTTAAAGACATTAACCCGGTCGCTCCGGTGCATATTCTGCTGATTCCTAAACACCATATCGTATCCATGCAGCATGTCACCCCCGACGATGCCTCCTGGCTCGGCAAAATGATGGCTCTGGTGCCTAAGATCGCCGCCGAAAGTGGCTGTAGGCCAGGACCAGAAGGCGGTTACCGTCTCGTCATTAATAGCGGGCAAGACGGCGGTCAAGAAATCGATCACTTACACTTACATATCATTGGCGGCCCACGCCCTTGGAAAAACACGGCAACTGCGGTTGCATAACGGAGGCCCAACATGGGTAGTTTTAGTATTTGGCATTGGTTAGTTGTATTGGTCATCGTTGCCTTGGTTTTTGGGACCAAAAAACTGCGTAACATTGGTGAGGACCTAGGTGGCGCGGTCAAAGGGTTCAAAAAAGGCATTAAAGAAGCCCAAGAGGACGATCTTCCACCTAAGCAAGTTCCCGATCAGAGCACCGTAGACGTTCACGCCACAGAAAAACAAGACGTCTCTAAACACTAACGCGGCGCATGTGGCCCTATGTTTGACATTAGCTTTAGTGAACTTTTACTCATCGGCGTGGTGGCGCTAGTGGTTCTTGGACCCGAGCGCCTGCCACGGGTCGCCCGTACGGTTGGGCATATGTTTGGGCGTGCCCAGCGTTACATGAACGAGGTCAAAAGCGACATTCAACGCGAAATCGATTTAGACGAGATCAACTCCATTAAAAAACAAATGGAGGAAGCCTCGACCTCTATTAAGCAATCCGTGAATCAGTTCAGTAACCAAATCAAAGACCCCCTCGAAGAGGCACGTAAAGCTGTCAACGAATTAGGACAAGATACAGAGCAAGTGGGGGAAAGCCTTATCAAGGATACCAAGATCACCTCGGATCCCGCGCCCACTTCTCCCGCTTCTGATGATCGCCCTGGTGATAAAAAAGAATGACTACCCCCACTAACGATACGTTCATCTCCCATTTGGTTGAGCTACGCAGCCGCCTTTTAAAAGCGGTAGTCAGCGTGCTGGCCGTATTCATCCTTTTGTTTTTATTTCCTGGGCCATCGGTCATTTATGATTTTTTAGCGCAACCGATGCTCGCGTCGTTACCCCAAGACACGCGTATGATTGCCACAGGCGTGATCACCCCATTTATGGTGCCTGTCAAAGTCACGCTGCTTACTTCATTTATTATCGCCCTGCCTATTGTGCTGTATCAGGCCTGGGCATTTATTGCCCCGGGTTTATACACACACGAAAAACGCCTGGCTCTGCCCCTGATTTTTTCTAGCACACTGCTCTTCATTTTGGGGATGGCTTTCTGTTATTTTGTGGTGTTTAAAACCGTTTTTCATTTCATCGCGTCCTTTGCTCCCGACTCCATCACACCCGCGCCAGATATCGAAGCCTACTTAAACTTCGTGATGACGATGTTTATTGCTTTTGGGATCACCTTTGAAGTGCCGATTGCGGTGGTGCTACTGGTTAAAACTGGCCTAACCTCTGTCAAAAAACTACGCGAAATCCGTGGCTATGTGATTGTGGGTGCTTTTGTCATCGCTGCTGTGGTTACCCCGCCCGATGTAATCAGCCAGTTTCTCTTAGCTGGACCACTATGCTTGTTATACGAGGTCGGTATTATTTTTGCCAACCTAATCAAGCAGCCTCTCAAAACAGAAGCTGATATCGAGGCAGAATCCTAGCTTGTCTCATATAAAAAGGGCATAAAGCCCTTTTTACCTTTGCTCTAGCCATGCTTTTACCCGCGACCAAAATCCCAAGCTCGGGTCAATCACCTGCTGGTGGCTCAATGGCTCTTCCCAATACCACAGCTGATCACCGGTCTCGATAGCACGCTGGGTAAATTCCCGCGCATAGCTTACAGGAACACGCTCATCCAAAAAGCCATGAATCAACAATATAGGGCAACCTAGAGGTAATTGCGCAATAGGCGAAGCAGCTAAAAACAAAGAACTGTTTTTTTCAGGGGATGTTTTAAAAAACGCTTGGGCAGCTGCTTCTCCTAACTTGTCATGATACGCACGGACCACATCAGTCACTGGTGCCAACGCCACTACGGCCTCCACTTGAGACGCCGTTAGCAAAGCCAGCTGCCCCCCTACCGAATGCCCAATACTCAGCAAACGCTTAGGAAGCTGAAGTTGTTGAGCATGCTGTTTAACCTGCTGCAACGCCAGGGAAACGTCATCCCGAATCACAGGCCATTCCCCACCGCAATCCGCGCGTCGATATTCTATATTCGCTACTGCCCAACCGGTGGCTCGTAAATCTTGTGCCAAAGGTAGCATCAAGCTCAAGTCATGCTGCTGACGCCAAAACCCACCATGAATCAAAGCAATCACACCTTTGACCTTTACTTCAGTCTTGGGCATAAACCATTGAATAAATTGGGACTTATCTGCCCCATACGTTAGAATCTCCATATTTACCACCTTTTATTTCTCCTATTAATATGGCCAGTATAAACACTTCGCAATTAGTTCAATGGCTCGACAACTATCTACAAGCCTCGCGCTTTAAGGACTACTGCCCGAATGGGCTGCAAGTCGAAGGCACGCCAACCGTTCAACATATTGTGACCGGTGTGACAGCCTCTCAGGCGCTACTAGAAGCGGCGGTTGAACGCGGCGCGGACACCGTTTTAGTACATCATGGTTGGTTTTGGAAAAACGAAGATGCTCGTATTCGGGGCATGAAAAAAAAGCGCTTAGCTTTTGCGCTGGAACACGACCTAAACCTTATTGCTTATCATTTACCTTTAGACGCCCATCCCGAGGTCGGCAATAACACCCAACTCGCGTTACAGCTTGGTTTACAACAGGATAAGGATGAAGATGGGCAACCTATAGGGATTGGTCCTAGCGGCCTTATTCAATTAGGTTATTTAGAAACCCCCGATACCCTAGAAAATGTTGCTAAAAAGCTTTGTCAACAATTGCAACGAAGCCCTTTAGTTGTTGGGAATCCACAACAGATTATCCAGCGCGTCGCTTGGTGTACGGGTGGTGCCCAAGGATTTATGACCGAAGCCATTGACGCCGGCGTTGATTTATATATCAGTGGCGAAGCCTCGGAACCCACCTATCATTACGCTTTAGAAAGCAATACGGCTTATATTGGTGCCGGTCACCATGCAACAGAACGCTATGGCGTAAAAGCACTGGGCGACAAAGTTGCCGCCCAGTTTGGTGTCAAAGTGGAGTTTATCGACATCAACAACCCCATTTAACGCGGAATAAAGCCCGTAAATCAGGGCTTTAAGGTACAATTAGCGCGATTCACTCATTAAGCATTTTTGTTTTTGAGAGCATCGCGAATTTCTCGCAATAGCACCACATCTTCGGGTGTGGGTGCTGGCTCAGCCGGAGCCGCAGCTTCCTCGCGGTGGGCGGCTTGGCGCATACGGTTAATCATCTTAACCATTAAAAAGACCACAAAAGCCAACAAAATAAAGTTGATCAAAATGGTCAAAAAGTTGCCCCAAGCAAACACTACTGCCCCTGCTGCATTAAGCTCCTCGAGTGTATACGCACCGCTGTAGCCTTCAGGAACACGTAATACGGTGAACTGATTTGCAAAATCGACTTCTCCCCCAAGGATAAAGCTGATAATCGGCATAATGACATCCTTCACCAGGGAATCGATGATTTTGCCAAACGCGCCACCAATAATTACCCCTACCGCGAGATCAATCATATTGCCTTTAACAGCAAAATCGCGGAACTCTTTTAAAAAACCTGTGGTTTTACTCATATAAACCTCTTAATGACATCACAGAAAATTTGCTAACGCTATAATATATAGCTGCAATGAAAATACCCAGACCAAGTCCGTAAATTGTGCAAAGCCCAACGTGGGCAGAAATAAGGATACTAGAATGAGTCAAATTACGACACAGCCCAACGAAAACGGAGCGGAAGAAACTTCCATTCTCCCGTCCGACCCTTCGCGTCGTTTTTGGGTCACTACCGCCTGTGCGGTCGGTGGTGTCGCCGGTGTGGCTACCGCAGTCCCTTTTGTGGGCTCGTTTGCTCCCTCGGCCAAAGCTCGCGCTGCAGGCGCACCCGTAGAAGTCGATATTTCTACACTCGCTCCAGGCGAAATGCGCACCGTCGAATGGCGCGGTAATCCCATCTGGATTCTGCACCGTACCGAAGCCCAATTAGCCGCTTTGAAAACCAACGACACTGACTTGGCCGATCCTAACTCCGATCGCCCTGGCTTTACTCCGGAATACGCCAAAAACGAATTCCGCTCCCGTCGTCCCGAAATCTTTGTGTGTATTGGTATCTGCTCCCACTTGGGTTGCTCCCCTACACCACGCTTAGACGCAGGTGCTCAGCCGGGCGTACCCTCTAGCTGGACAGGTGGCTTCCTCTGCCCATGCCACGGCTCGACATTTGATCTCGCAGGTCGTGTCTTCAGCAACAAACCTGCTCCGGATAACCTTGAAATCCCTCCTTACGAATTCTCCGCCGATGGCACCCGTGTCATTATTGGTGTTGATGAGTTCAACAAGGCGTAAAAGGTCTCTACCGTCTTCATAATTCGATTAAAGGAGCCGTTTCATGGCTGGCGACAAAACTGTTGAAACGACAGGTCTGTTAGGGTGGATAGATAAGCGTTTCCCGCTGACATCCCTCTACAAAGACCATATGTCTGAATACTATGCGCCAAAGAATTTCAACTTTTGGTATTTCTTTGGTTCTTTGGCCCTACTTGTGCTTGTTATTCAGATCGTGTCAGGGATATTCCTTGTCATGAACTACAAACCCGATGCAGAGCTTGCATTTGCTTCGGTGGAATACATCATGCGCGAAGTCCCCGGCGGTTGGTTTATCCGCTATATGCACTCCACGGGCGCATCCATGTTCTTCGTGGTTGTGTATTTGCACATGCTGCGTGGGTTGTTTTATGGCTCATACCGTAAACCCCGCGAACTTGTATGGATCTTCGGTGTAGCGATTTTCCTTTGTTTAATGGCAGAGGCCTTCTTGGGTTACTTGCTCCCTTGGGGACAAATGTCCTACTGGGGTGCTCAGGTGATTGTGAACCTGTTCTCAGCCATTCCTTTTATTGGTCCTGAGCTTGCTATCTGGATCCGTGGTGACTATGTGGTCTCTGACGCCACCTTGAACCGCTTTTTCTCCTTGCACGTTATTGCCATTCCCTTGGTCTTGATTGGCCTAGTTGTGGCGCACTTAATTGCGCTTCACGAGGTTGGTTCCAACAACCCCGATGGCATCGAGATCAAAGAAGGTCCTAAAAACGAAAAAGGGATCCCCCTTGATGGTATTCCCTTCCATCCCTATTACACCGTGCATGATATTGTAGGTGTAGCGGGTTTCCTTATCGTATTTGCGGCCATTGTGTTCTTTGCCCCAGAAATGGGTGGGTATTTCTTGGAGTTCAACAACTTTATTCCGGCTGACCCCATGAAAACCCCTCCGCACATTGCTCCTGTGTGGTATTTCACCCCTTTCTACTCCATGTTACGTGCAACCACAGACGACTTCACTTGGCTGCTCGCCGGTGCATCAGTTTTGGCTGCGATTATTTTCTTCTTCAAAGGCTTACCCGGCAAAATGCGCGTCATCGTACCCGCTATCCTAATCGCCGTAGCCATTGCGCTTAAAGTCTTTGATGCGAAATTCTGGGGTGTGGTCGCCATGGGTGGTACGGTTGTGATCTTGTTTTTCCTACCTTGGTTGGATCACAGTCCAGTTAAATCCATTCGTTATCGTCCGACCTGGCATAAATTCCTATACGCCATCTTCATCGTAAACTTCTTGATGTTGGGCTATTTAGGCACACAGCCGCCTAGCGATTTATACAACCTGCTCAGCCAAGTTGGCACAGTGATTTACCTTGCCTTCTTCTTCCTGATGCCAGTTTGGAGCCGCCTAGGTACATTTAAGCCAGTTCCCGAGCGCGTTACCTTCCGCGCCCACTAAGGACCTTTTTCGACACGGAATGACCATGATTAAAAAAATCCTTGGCGCACTGGCCCTCACCTTATCCATCGGTGGCATAGCTCATGCCGCCGATGGCGAGTACCCCATTGAAAGCGCCCCTAACCGCATCACCGACCTTGCTGCTTTGCAAAACGGTGCTAAGCTATTTGTTAACTACTGTTTGAACTGTCACAGCGCCAATGCCATGCGCTATAACAAGCTCACAGACTTAGGTATTACCGAAGAGGAAATCAAAAAGAATCTACTTTTTACCTCTGATAAAGTCGGCGACACCATGTCTATTGCAATGCGTCCTGCTGACAGTAATAAATGGTTTGGTACCACACCCCCCGATTTATCCGTGATCGCACGTGCTAAATCGGCGAACTTAAGCCACAGCGGTACCGATTACATTTATACCTATTTGCGCACCTTTTATCGCGACACAGCGCGTCCTACCGGTTGGGATAACTTAGCCTTCCCAAGCGTGGGCATGCCACATGCAATGTGGGAGCTCCAAGGCCCCGTCAAAACCCAACGCGTTAAAGTTTCTCTAGAAAACGTGGACGGTAAAGAACAATGGGTACGTACTACCACCGACATTGACGAAAATGGTTTCCATACCGTCAATACAGAGGTACTAAACGGCTATTCGGGTCCCGCTACAGAAACCACCACCTTGACACCACTCGACCCCGAGCGTCAGGCACAGTTTGATAGCGATGTGGCTGACCTAAGTAACTTTTTAGGTTGGATGGCAGAGCCCGTACAGACGTTCCGTAAACAAATCGGTGTGGCTGTCATGTTATTCTTATTCTTGTTCTTCTTCGTCGCATGGCGCCTGAACAAAGAATACTGGAAAGACATCAAGTAAGACCATTAGGTCGCTATTCGTTGTGCGCGCCTGCTCTGTTTTAGAGCAGGCCGCCTTTTCTGTTTAAAGCTTAGGCTTTTTTGCTTTTTCACGACTGGAATCCACATACTATGATGGTACTCTACTCTGGAACCACTTGTCCTTTCTCTCAACGCTGTCGTTTTGTGTTGTTTGAAAAAGGCATGGACTTCGAGGTTCGCGATATCGACTTGTATAACAAGCCCGAAGATATTTCCGTGATGAACCCTTACGGCCAGGTACCTATTCTGGTCGAGCGTGAACTCATTTTGTACGAATCCAATATCATCAATGAATACATTGATGAGCGCTTCCCTCACCCACAGCTTATGCCTGCCGACCCAACCATGCGCGCACGCACTCGCTTATTCTTATTTAATTTTGAGCGCGAGCTGTTTTCCCAGGTCTCCATTCTTGAAGACCGTAACGAGGTAGACGCTAAAACTCAAGAGCAAGCTCGCCAAAAAATCCGCGACGGCTTAGCTCAAATTGCTCCTATCCTCACCAAAAACAAATACATGCTTGGTGAAGAGTTCTCTATGCTAGACGTGGCCATTGCACCTTTACTCTGGCGCTTGGATCACTACGGCATTGAGCTTCCTAAGTCCGCCGCACCGATCCAAAAATACGCTGAGCGTGTTTTCTCTCGCCCTGCTTTCATCGAAGCCTTAACCCCTTCCGAAAAAGTGATGCGTCGCTAATTATGTCTGAAACCTCCACTAAACCCTATTTGCTTCGCGCTTTACACGAGTGGTGTACAGATAACGGTTACACCCCTCATATTTTGGTAGAGGTCGACGAGAACACAGTTGTGCCTACCGCTCATGTAGAAGACGGTAAAATCACGCTCAACATCGGTTATTTGGCCACGAACCAACTGGTGATTGGTAACGAATATATCGAATTCCAAGCTCGCTTCAATGGGGTAACGGAAGACATATTTGTTCCCATCGGTACAGTCGCCGCCATCTTTGCCCGTGAGACCGGTGCAGGTATGGGTTTTGAGGTAACGCCATCAACCCCCTATCGTCCTGATGCGGCTTCAACATCAAAGACGGATGATGCTCCCAAAGACCCGCCCCCCTCGGCTCCTCGCGGTCATTTGCGCATCGTTAAATAATTTATCTTGCTTTTTAAAAAAAGCAACGATATAATTATGTTTTTAGCCGGCTTAGCTCAGTTGGTAGAGCAGCGCACTTGTAATGCGAAGGTCGAGGGTTCAACTCCTTTAGCCGGCACCAGAACACTAGCGGTTTTCCGCATAAAAAGGCTACCAGATCTGGTAGCCTTTTTTCTTTTGTTCCTCTGAAAGAATAGCTCCACAACCCTGCGCAGCGAAAAATAAGGTTACGGTTTACAATCTAAAGGTTTGATTGATGACTAATGCTAGTAACTAGCAGGAGACACCGGATGTTTTCCTCCCTGAAAAAATACGTATTCCTAATGGGTCTGGGCTTAGCGCTTATGGCTAACCTAGCTCATGCCCGCACTTTTACCTTTGCTTTGCCTATACCTGCCGAATCCCACTATGGAGCAGCGGCAAATGCGTTTAAAAGTACTTTAGAACGCTTATCCAACCACCGGCACACCGTCAGCATCAAACCCAATGGCATGTTAGGCAGTGAGCGCGAAGTACTGGAAGGGCTACAAATCGGCTCGGTAGACTTTGCGATTTCTTCTACAGGCCCTGTTGGTGGCTTTGTTCCAGAAACCTATGTCTTGGATCTCCCCTTTTTATTTCATGACTATGCGCATGCCCGCCAAGTCATGCAAGGTACTGTAGGCCAACAACTACTCCATGCTTTTACTGCACATGATATCCACGCCTTAGGCTGGGGAGAAAATGGCTTTAGGCACTTAACCAACTCGCGCAAGCCCGTTCATCACCCTGAAGACCTCAAAGGGCTGAAAATCCGGACTCAAGAAAACGATATCCATATCCAGTCTTTTAAAGCATTAAATGGTGCGCCCACACCTATGGCTTGGCATGAGGTATTTACCGCATTACAACAAGGCACCATTGATGGCCAAGAAAACCCCATGGCCGTTTTTGTGTCTACCGGCATTTGGGAGGTGCAAAAATACGCCACCCTATCAGGGCATTTTTACTCGCCTGCGGTCATTATGATGTCTAAACAACACTGGGATCGTCTTTCTGCAGAAGAGCAGTCGTGGGTCGAACAAGCCACCGCTGCGGCTATTGAAGCCAACTATGCTTTTGTGGATCAAAATGAAGCCGAAGGCATTGCTCAGCTTAAAGCCCATGGCATGGAGGTAGTCGAAACCATCGACAAAGCGGCTTTTGTCTCGGCAGTACAACCCGTCTACGACGCATTTATTAAAAAATACGGCACAACGCTTTTAGCGCCTATTCAAGCGCAACAGCCTTAAGCTCCACCCACCAATGCGTACTCGCCTTATTAATCTATGTGAACGCTTTACCGCTTTTACACAGGGAGTCTCTGCTCTTTTGCTGGTGTTGGCCACCCTATTGGTTTTCTATCAGGTCATCACACGCTTTTTACTGAACAACCCTGCCACATGGACCGAAGTCTTAGCACGTGCCGCCATGATCTGGATGGTATTTTTAGCTGCTGGTGCCGTTTTTAAGCAAGGCAGCATGATTACTTTAGATTTTTTTAGAGCGATCCTGCCTCCATCTGTACAAAACATCTTACTCGGCGTGGTAACGTTACTGTGCATCCTGTTTATCGCCGTGTTGATCTGGTATGGCTATCAAATGACAGGACGCGTCCATAAACAAACTGTAGCGCTCTTAGGTGTACCGATGTCATGGCTCTATGCTGCTATCCCTGTTGGTGCACTTTGCGCCATCCCAGGAATCATTTTGCATTACCTTAAGCCCGCCTCCTCACAAAACTCATGAATGCTGCGCTTTTTAGCACCTTAGTTATTTTATTTGTCTTATCGGTACCGGTTGCCGTCTCTATTGGGCTTGCCTCTGTATTCAGCATCCATTTTTTTAGCCACTTACCTTTGCTGGTCGTACCACAAAAAATGTTTGCGGGCTTAGACAGTTTTCCCTTACTGGCTATCCCCTTTTTTATTTTGGCTGGCAACCTCATGAGTCATGGGGGAGTCTCGTACCGTTTAGTCCATTTTGCTAAAAGCTTAGTAGGTAATGTTCAAGGTGGTTTAGCAAGCACCGCTATTATCACCTGTATGATTTTTGCGGCAATTTCAGGTTCCTCCGTTGCTACTACTTTTGCCGTAGGTGCTATTTTAATCCCCGCTATGGTCAAACAGGGTTATCCTGTGCCGATGGCGGCCACCATTCAGGCCACTTCGGCCGAACTCGGCGTGATTATCCCTCCCTCTGTACCGATGATTTTATATGCCGTCTCTACAGAAAACTCGGTACGACAGATGTTTATTGCTGGCATCGGCCCAGGCATACTGATCGCCATTTTCTTATTAATAATGGTACAGATTTGGTGTCGTCTGCAGGGCATTGGTAAACAAGACACTACTCCAGACCTCTCCTTTTGGCAAAGCAGCAAACAAGCCTTTTGGGCATTACTGTTACCCATTTTAGTCATCGGGGGGATTTACGGAGGGGTTTTTACGCCAACAGAAGCAGCGGCAGTTGCCGCCGTCTATGCGTTTTTTGTAGGCTGTTTTATTTATAAAGAACTCTCTTGGCACAAACTGGTTCACGTTTTAAAAGTCTCTGCCACTGCAACCAGTGCCATTATGCTCATCATTGCCGCAGCCAGCTTATTTTCTTTTTTGATCGGCTTATCCGGCATAGCTCAAGAAATCAGTGACTGGGCCAAACATACTTTTGAGCATAAGTGGTCTTTTTTACTCTTTACCAACGCCTTATTGTTTGTAGTGGGCATGTTCATTGAAACCTCTGCCGCTATTCTTGTTCTGGCTCCTTTACTGGCTCCTATTGCGGTGAGCTATGGAGTTGACCCTATCCATTTTGGCATCATTATCATTGTGAATTTAGCCATGGGGATGATTACGCCCCCATTGGGTGTGAATCTATTTGCCGCTGCCACCATTGCGCAAATACATGTGACCCGTATGTTTAAACCTTTGATCATCCCGGTATTCACACTCCTGCTTGCTTTACTGTGTATTACCTATATTCCCGAAATCAGTCTCTATTTACGAGATCTTATCGTTACACCAATGTCTTTTTGACGAATTTTTGACGTTTTCTTCAAATAAGATTGATGCGCTGCTCGCTAATATGCCCCTATCCGCCTTTATCTGGGTGCCATTTTTTAGCGTGCAGACTATGTATTCACAACTTTTTTTCTTTTGTCTTAGCAGCTTGGCTTTATTAAGTCTAAGTCGTCTTGGGCTGTGTTTATGGCAGTATGAACGCGTGCAAGCCGTAAACGGCTGGGTGCCTATTTTATGGGGTGGGTTACGCATAGACCTACATCTTATCGCTGCTTTAACCGCTATTCCTTGGCTATTTGCCCCTTGGCTTGATGATGCCGCCGCCGCACATCGCGTGCTTGCTCTTTATCTCAGCTTAGGCGGTATGCTTATTGTTCTTCTCGAGATATCCACACCCCAATTTATTTTGGAATATGACACTCGTCCCAATCGACTTTATGTGGATTATTTAAAACATCCTAAAGAGGTGTTTGGCATGCTTTGGAAGGGTTATAAAGGCATTGTTCTAGGGGGATCACTGCTTTGGCTTGTTATCAGTGCGGCTAATTTTTACGCCTTAACGGTGGTTGCGACGCCTCTTACTGCCTTACATTGGCCAAGTGCATTAGGCTGTAGCTTACTGAGTGCCATCGTCCTGTTTGGCTTAATTCGAGGTACATGGCGTCACCGTCCAATTAACCCATCAACCGTGGCTTTTTGTGGCGATGCCATGGTGAACACGCTGGCTTTAAATAGTTTATATAGCGTGCTCTACGCAATCTATAGTATTAAAAATGAGCGCTCTGCAGAGCAGGCTTATGGAAAAATGCCTGCAGATCAAATGATTCACATCATCAGAAAACAGGCCGGTATAGAACAACCTGCCTCACACCCCCTATTACCCACATTACACTCTTCTTCTCCAGCCCAGTCTCACACTCAGCCCAAAAATATCGTTCTCATTGTTGAGGAAAGTTTAGGCGCTCAATATATCGGTAACTTGGGCGGATCCGGACTCACTCCTTGGATCGACTATTTAAGCCAAGAGGCTTGGAATTTTACGCGTGCTTATGCAACAGGAACGCGTTCAGTACGTGGGTTAGAGGCGATTAGTGCGGGGTTTCCGCCAACCCTATCTGATGCTGCCGTGCGCTTGTCCGGAGCGCAGTCGCGCTTTTTTACACTGGCTCAACTACTGAACCAGCAAGGCTATGTGTCTCGGTTTATTTATGGAGGCGAAGCCCATTTTGATAATATGAAAAGCTTTTTTCTGGGTAATGGTTTTACCGAGTTACATGATCAAGCCACGTTCAAAAACCCTGCTTTTACTGGCACATGGGGGGTCAGCGATGAAGACATGTTTAACCGCCTTCATACGCTTTTAAGTCAACAAAAACCCACCGACCCACCTAGCTTAAATTTGGCTTTTTCGGTAAGCAATCACTCACCTTGGGAGTACCCGGAGGGCAGAATCACTCCTATCGGTGAGCCCGCCTCGGTAGAAAACACCGTGCGCTATGCAGATTGGGCGCTAGGACAGTTTTTTGCGCAAGCCCGCCAAAGCGACTATTGGGATAACACGTTATTTTTAGTGGTAGCTGACCATGATGCTCGAGTAGGCGGCAAAAGCTTAGTCCCCTTACAGCATTTTCATATTCCGGCCATGATTTTAGGCGGCGGCATCACCCCACGACGTGATGATCGACTCATTAGCCAGATTGACTTGCCTGTTACCTTGCTGTCTTTGGCGGGTATCCAAGCCGATCATCCGATGATTGGTCATGATCTTACCCAACCTCATGCGGGTGGGCGCGCAATGATGCAATACGGAGAAAACTACGGCTATCTAAAAGACAACTGTCTCACTGTGCTGGAGCCCCTACGCGAACCCAGCCAATGGCTGTATCAAGCCCCCCATACGTATCAGCCTTATCCCTTAGATCCTGAGTTACTCCAAGAAGCGTTAGCACATGCGCTCTGGCCTCATTGGGCTTATCAGAACGGGGCACATAGCCTTCCTGAGCTGATAAAAACAACAACGCTTACGCCTGCGGTGGATCCAAACGATAACCCCGCCCATGTATCGTTTTAATCATGGCACTACCAAACGCATCCTGTAACTGCTTACGCAATAGGTACACATGGGTACGCAGTGTTTGTGCCTCTACTTCTTTTTCTGCCCACAAAAGCTGGCTGAGCTGATCATAACTCACCATTTTGGGGTAGGATTGCACTAGAAAATGTAATATATCCGCCGACCGCCCTGTTAACGTGATGCTTTTACCACCAACGTGACACGATAGCGTATCCGGCGCATACTGCAACACGCCTGCTACCAACACACGGGAAGGTGTTGTGTGACGACGATGTAAAGCCTGTATACGCAGCGCTAATTCTCGCAAATGAAAAGGTTTTACCAAGTAGTCATCGGCCCCTTCCTCAAAAGCTTCGGCTTTATCCTCGATCTGGTCTTTGGCGGTCATCATGATAATGGGCGTGCTACTGCCCAAATCCTGACGAATACGTTGGCACAAGCCAAAGCCCGACACCCCAGGCAGCATCACATCCAAAACAATCACATCGTACGTATTTGTCGCCAACAAATGCAAAGCCACCAGACCATCATGTGCAAAGTCTAAAATATATGCTTCACTATCAAAAAACTCCGCCAAATTCGCGCTTAAATCCGCATTATCCTCAACAATGAGCAAACGAATTGGGTTGGCCATGTTCCGTCCTTTATTTTTACAGTCTACTAAGTGTAATGGATAAGTCTTCTTTTTCTCAGTACAAAAGCCAAGGCGGGGTAAAGCGCGTGTTTCGCGCTTTCGGTTATTCGCTCAAAGGCCTAAAAGCCGCGCTAAAAAACGAAGCCGCTTTCCGGCAAGAGTGCGCTCTTGCGGTCATTTTACTACCCGCAGCATTTTGGTTGGGACGCTCCGCTACAGAGATTTTTCTCTTGATAACCAGCGTGGTGCTCGTTCTCATCGTTGAGCTGATCAACAGTGCCATTGAGGCTCTGGCCGACACAATCAGTACCGCTCACCACCCCCTACTCGGACAAGCTAAAGATCTAGGCAGTGCTGCGGTATTACTTTGCCTAGTACTAGCAGGGGGCTGGTGGGGTTACATCTGTGTGGATCGTTTTCTGTTATAACCAATACAAGCACCTTGGGGCCTACGTGCCCTTGTCTCTTTTTATCGTGCCAATGTGTTATGCCATCCAGCCCAACCCCTACCGCTCAAGCAGCAATACAACAAAATAGTCAGGCTATTTTGCATTTTTTACAGCAATACCCCCCTTTTAATCAAATGGAAATGGGGCATTTGCTCATGCTCATCGAAATGGCATGGTTACGTTTCTATGCCAAGGGGGACTTTATTACCGGCCCCAATAACGAGGCCGAGCAATACTGGTTTTTAATTCGCCAAGGGCTTGTACGTGGTGAACGCCCCAACCCCAAACTGCCTGATAATGTAGAGCGATTTTTATTAACTGTGGGCGATCAATTCCCTATTGCTGCAATTTTAAGCCAACGCTCGACTCGCACCTCTTATACGGCTCATGAAGACTGCTTTTGTTTGGTTTTAAAAGCCTCTGATTTTGTAAAGCTACTGCGTGTATCAGAGCCCTTACGCTCTTATGCTATCCAAGGGGTCAGTAGTTTATTTGCGGAATTACAGCAACAAGTGCAAGCACGCGCTTCGGCGCACCTAGGCGCCGACTATTCCATCCATGATGACTTACGTCACTTAGTCGTTCGTCGTCCGATTAGCTGCGATGCCCAACAGCCGTTGCAAGCCGTTTTACAACAAATGCAGCAACATCAAATCGGTAGCATGGTCATCGTCGATGATGCCCAAAAGCCAATTGGGATTTTTACCTTACGGGATTTACGGCGCGTTTTAGCAGAAGACCCGCAGAACTTATATGTTCCCATTGCCCAACTAATGATTCCTGATCCTTTAACACTGTCCCCTGATGCGAGCGCCTTTGATGCGGCGTTGCTCATGGCACAACAGCACATAGGGCATGTTTGCTTAGTCGAAAATGGCAAACTGGTCGGGGTGGTTTCGGAACGCGACCTATTTTCTTTGCAACGAGTGGATTTAGTCCATTTATCTCGGGCTCTACGCCATGCCCCCTCGATTCGTCATTTACAACAATTGCGTACGGATATTCACCACTTGGTCGATAGTATGCTGGCCCATGGTGCGGATGCCATCCAAATCACGCAAGTGATCACACAGCTAAACGATCACACCACCGCACGCATCATCGAACTGGTTCTACGACAAAGCGGCGACCCCGGTATCCCTTTTAATTGGTTGGTGTTTGGGAGCCAAGCGCGTGGTGAGCAAGCCTTAAGATCCGATCAAGACAACGGTATCCTATTTATTGCTGACAACCCCGCACAAGCGGAACAGTATAGACAACGCTTACTGCCTATTGCCCAAGCCATTAACGAAGCCCTAGATAGTTGTGGTCTCGAGCTATGTAAAGGCAACATCATGGCCGGGAACCCCAAACTATGCTTATCCTTAAACGAATGGCAAGCGCGCTTTGATGAAATCATTCGCACTCCTGACCCCAAACATTTATTACAAGCCTCTGTTTTTTTTGATATCCGCTGTATTTGGGGCGAAGACTTAGGCTTTGAACGCTTACACC
Organism: Paenalcaligenes sp.; assembly: GCF_030152715.1. NCBI lineage: Bacteria > Pseudomonadati > Pseudomonadota > Betaproteobacteria > Burkholderiales > Alcaligenaceae > Paenalcaligenes > Paenalcaligenes sp. The sequence goes on along the minus strand of NZ_JASLIX010000038.1, from coordinate 2,482 downwards.
AAACCATTATTCAGCAAGCACAACATAACCATCGTTTTTTACGTCGTTTAGCACAAGCCGCCCTTAACTACCCCAGCGCCCCTAGCCAACTACGTCGTTGGATTGCTAAAACAGTAGGATCAGCCAGTGGCGCACGCTTAGAGCTCAAACGCCATGGGCTGGGGCCTTTTGTAGACGCAGCTCGGGTCCTAGCCTTATCCGCTTTTATTCCAGAGGCTTCCACTACAGATCGCCTAGAACGCTTAGCGCAAAAGGGTATTATTAGCGCTAAAGATGCCGAGGTCTGGAAAGATGCCTATCGTTATTTACAGCTTCTGCGCTTACAGCTGCATCAGCGCCAAGAAAAGAACCAGCAGCCTTTAACCAATATCTTGCAATTAGACGCTTTAAACCAGTTGCATCGCCGTATGCTCCGCGAATCATTACGCCAAGTCCGATACATTCAAACGTTTATTACGTATCGCTATAGGATTTAAATCATGCGCTATGGTTGGTGGCAAAAACTCAAAAACTACTATATCGCCAAACGTTCTCAACAAACCGGCACACATCCTGATCGTATGGCGCAGCACCTTGTGGAGCAAGCACCACCTGTTATTCCTTCTGATCAGCCCCTGCATACACCGGTGATGGTCTTTGACTTAGAAACCACAGGGCTCAATACCCGTACCGATACCGTTTTATCAATTGGTGCAGTGAAAATTCAACCCGAAGGCATCCCTTTGGGTGCTGGTTTTTATCAAGTATTAGATATTGCGGTAGATCTTCAAGGAGAAAGCCAGCTCATCCATGGGCTCACCCAGAAAGACTTGGCTCAAGGCTGCGATCCTCGTCAGGCGCTTTTGGATTTTTTTCTTTACGCCCAAGACCATATATGGCTGGCTTTTCATGCTGAATTTGATCGACGTATGTTAAAAAATGCAGCGCTCCAACACTTAGGGCTAATTGTAGACCCACAACCCTTGGATATCGCACAAATTGCCCCTTTGCTGTTCCCCGAGCATGACCACGCTCACGCAGGGCTAGATCACTGGCTAGAAGTCTTTCATCTACCCATGTTAGCAAGACACAATGCGCTGGCGGACGCCCTAGCAGCAGCTGAATTGCTTATGATTCTTATTCACCGTGCACAAGAGCAAGGTTTTCAAAGCTGGGGGGAAATCCAGACCGCTTGCTCTAAACAGCGTCAGCTCAAGCGGTTGCTTGGCACCTAAAGCAAAAGCACCATCATGGTGCTTTTGTTAATACTTTATTATTCTTCGATCAAGACCCAGTCTTTATTTTGTACTTCGACCAGTGCGCGTGCACGCTCGTCATGACCAAAGTGATCGGTAGGAGATAGATTGAATACCCCATGCGTACCGACGACCTCTTTCACATTTTCTAAAGCATCACGTAATGCCACACGGAAATCTTCCGTACCAGGTTTAGCGGTCTCCAAGGCAACTGGTACTGCTGCTTTTAATAACTGCCCAGCATCGTATAAATAAGCCCCAAACGGAGAAAGCGCTTCATCACCAAAAGCCGCACTGTAGGCTTTGGCATACTCTTCTGCTACCGCCTTAGATGGATGACTATCGGGAAGCTTATCCCAAACCACCACCGGACCAATAGGCAGAATCGCGCCGTTTAATGCTTGATCACCAATACGTAAAAAGGCCTGATTCGCTACTCCATGCGTATGATAGATCAAGCCTTTAAAGCCCATGCGGCGTAACTCGGTATGCGGTAAGGCCGCTGGTGTGCCGGTCGCCCCGACTAGTACGGCATCGGGTTTGCTGCTAATGACCTTCAAAACCTGCCCGCCAACGGAAGCATCAGTACGACTAAAACGCTCATCACTGGTTAGGCTAATGCCAGCCTCTTCACCGAGTTCTGTTAACGCTTTTTTCCAGTCATCGCCCCATACATCCGCAAAACCGATATAACCCAGCTTTTTGACGCCATTTTTCTTCATGTGTTCAATCAATGCCCCAGCCATCAAGCTATTCGTTTGGGGCACCGTAAACACCCAGTGAAACGCATCGCCGGTGGCCGCAAAAGGCGCCAAGGCAATCTGCGGGGTTTTAGACTCTACGGCAATCGGAGCCACTGCTGCAGAGGGCGGTACGGCGGTTGAGCCAATAATGACATCTACCTTGTTTTCATTCACAAATTTGCGCGCATTACGTGCAGCTGCTGTCGTATCGGTCGCATCATCCAAGACGATATAATTGACCTTTTCCCCCCCAATTTCCTTGGGAAGTAATTGCACGGTATTACGCTCAGGGATACCTAGCGATGCCGCGGGACCCGTGGTTGAAATCGTAATACCTACATTAATATCTGCCAGCGCCATACCGCTAAATAGCAAGCCACAGGCTAAAAAAGCCACTGTTTTTTTCATAAAAGTCTCCTAACTCATAACCAGTTTTAAATGAATTTATTGCGCTTTTTCTGCGCTGGGTTTGCGCCCCAAATAGGATTCAATGACCTTAGGGTT
>NZ_JASLIX010000009.1:0-15851 GCF_030152715.1 Paenalcaligenes sp. | reverse complement strand
ACAGTGGGGAACTGTGGATGCACCTATTGTTATGTTTGAGAGCCCACATCGGCTTAGAGCTGCGCTTGCCGACATGGCTGCTTTATTTACGGATCGCCATATCACCATTGCACGAGAGCTTACAAAGCGTTTTGAGCAGGTACATACCTGCGCTTTAAGCGAGGTGCTGAGCTGGCTGGATAGTGATTCACACCATGGGCAGGGTGAGTTTGTATTGATTTTGCATGCGGCAGAGACCCAGAGTGTGGTGGCCGGCATAGATCCGGCCACAGAGCGTTGGCTACATGCTTTATTACCACAGGTATCGACGCGCGATGCAGTAAAAATAGCGGTTAAGGCGACAGGCTTAGCACGAGATGTGGTGTATGACTGGGTGCTTGCCCATAAATCCTAGCGCACAGCTAAGGTAGGTTGTAAACCGGTTTCTGCTTGAATAAGTTGGGCTGCAGAAAGAGCGTCTTCACGGCTTGGATAGGGGCCCATTTGCACACGAAATAAATCATTAGCGGGCTCAATGTGGGCATCGCGAGTATCAAGACTGCCTATTTCGCTATTGATATGTTCTGCTAAACGTGTGGCGCTTTCTGCATTTTTAAAGGCACCAAATTGCAAATAGATATGTGGGATTACATCACCCGCAATTGGGCTAAGCGTATTGGGAGGGGGTGGGGTTTGTCGGCTATCTACCGTAGTGAGGCGGCGAGGCTCAGCTTCTTTGATAAAGGTCTCCAGCTCATCTGGTTGCTCAGCATCGGCTAAGTACGTGCCGGTACGGATATCATCGTGTGTGATGGCTTCTACAATCACTGTGCCGCTACCAGGACCAATCAGCCCTAGCTTAGCGGCAGCCACGTAGGATAAATCAATAATACGATTACTATGAAAAGGGCCGCGGTCATTAATGCGTACGATAATAGACTGACCTGTTTTTGGGCGGGTAACTCTAGCATAACTAGGCAAGGGTAATGTAGGGTGTGCCGCCGTCATGGCATACATATCATAGATTTCACCATTGGCGGTTTTTCGACCGTGAAATTTTTTGCCGTACCAAGAGGCGGTACCCGTTTGACGAAAAGGCTGATTGGCAGATAAGGGAGTGTAGCTACGCCCTAACACTGTATAAGGGCGCATATTGGCTGGTGCATATGGTTCAATACGAGGGGTGGCATTAGGAATTGCATGCAGATTTTTAGGAAGATTCGTACCAGGGCCATCGTCTTTATAGTAGCCTCCGCCCCCAGGGCTTGAGGTAGGGCGGTTAGCGCATCCTGCGATAAGACCAATCACACTTAGACTAATCAGAGCTAAAGCAAAAAAACGCCGAATCATAAGGGGAGATCTGCTGGGGGCTGATTACGATGACGAATGAGCAATGGTGAGTGGTGGGCAAAACGCAGTGCAAGTTGCTCTGTGACATAAACAGAGCGGTGTTGCCCGCCTGTGCAACCAATACCTACGGTTAGGTAGTTGCGCGTATCTTGCATATATAAAGGGAGCCAACGCTCCACAAAGCCGGCAATGTCATTAATCATGTTTTCTACCGTACCAAACTGAGACAGCCATTTGGCAACGGGTTCGTCTTTGCCTGTGAGTGGGCGTAGTGCTGGGTCGTAATGGGGGTTAGGCAAGCAACGGACATCAAAGATTAAGTCCGCATCGCCCGGTACACCACGCTTATATGCAAAAGACATAAAGGTGAGCACGACAGGAGCGCGTTCTGCTTGTACCAAATCGCGTACCCAGGAACGGAGTTGTCCTGGCGTTAAGTCCGTTGTGTCAATGACATGTTCGGTTTCACGTAGCGGAGCAAGCAGATGTCGCTCCATATTGATACAGGTTTGTAAAGAGGGTGACTGCCCTTCTTGGCGCAGACGATCAGTAAGAGGGTGACGGCGACGGGATTCGGAATAGCGTTGAATGAGGGTATGGTCGCTCGCATCTAAGAAAATAACGCGAATAGGTAGCCCTGCTTCGCGTAAATGGGCAATGGTGCCGGGAAGCTGATGCAGATCACCGGGTGCACGTACATCAATGGCTACGGCTACGCGTTCGATGCCTGTGTCTTGTGCGCGATAAAGAAATTCTTCAAGAAAGGGAACGGGCAGGTTGTCTACACAGGTATAACCCGTGTCTTCGAGCAGACGTAGGGCAACTGATTTGCCTGAGCCAGAAATACCTGTGATTAAGACGACATTAAGCATGGATATCAATGTGTATTAAGGGTCGGAAGAAGATGGTGTATTCTCCATGATAGCAAGAGCTTGACGTTGCATGAATTCTTTCATGGTGTCAATGCCACGCAAGTGTAATATTGTATTACGTACAGCAGCTTCGACCAGCACGGCAAGGTTTCGTCCTGCGGCGACCTGTAACATGACTTGTTTAATTTCTACGCCCAGTACATTTTGAGTCTGTTGCTGAATAGGCAAACGCTCAAAATTATCAGGCGTGGAGCGCAGCAAATGAACAATTAACTTGAGGTTCATTTTACGCCGTACGGATGTTTCACCAAAAATCGTACGGATATCTAATAGACCCAGCCCTCGGACTTCGAGTAAGTTTTGGAGCAAAGGAGGGCATTGCCCTTCGATGAGGTTGGGCGCGGTGCGCGATAGCTCAACCGCATCGTCGGCGACTAAGCCATGTCCACGTGAGATGAGTTCTAAGGCCAACTCACTTTTTCCTAAACCCGATTCGCCAGTAATCAGCACCCCTAAACCCAGTACATCCAAAAACACACCGTGCATTAATGTAGTGGGAGCGAGTCGTTTTGCTAAATAAACGCGTAACACGTCTATTAATTCGGCCGCATCGTGTTGAGTATTAAGCAAAGGGATGTTGAGCTGCTGGCACAGGTCAATCAGATCAGCCGGTGCTTGGCTGGTGCCAGCTACGATCATGGCGGGCACACCCCCCTCGACCAGCTCGGTTAAGTAGTACTGTCGGCGCGAGGCCTCAAACTTAAAATAATAGTTGATTTCTTCCACCCCTAATACCTGAATACGGCGGGGGTGGATAAGATTCAGGTGCCCGATTAGGTCTGCAGAAGCAACGCCGTAGTCAAGTTCAATATGCTTGGCCGCGTTCTCGGATGCCAGCCATTGGAAATTAAGCCGGGCTTGATTATCGGTGACTAGGTCATGAATGCTCAGCATGGAGGTTGCCTTCGGCAGAGGTGGTAAGAAGCTGATGGATGACCGCCGGATCATTTTCCGTTTCTAGCTGATAGCGTAGGTCGTTATCGGACATAAGGCGCGCAATTTCAGCAAGGAGGTCTAAGTGGATTTGTGTTGCATGCTCTGGCACTAATAAAAAGAAAAGCAAACGGGCACTACGACCATCGCTGGCATCAAACCGGATGGGCTCAGCTAGGCGCATAAAAGCACCAATCGGATCCTTGAGGTCTTTGATACGACCGTGTGGCACGGCTACTTCGTGGCCAAGAGCGGTAGATCCAAGGCGTTCACGGGCAATAAGACTTTGAAAAATTGCCGTACGCGCAATACCGTGATGGTTTTCAAATAGCAGGCCAGCTTGCTCAAAAGCCCGTTTTTTACTGGTGACTGCAATATCCAAGACGATATTAGAAGGGGGTAAGATACGTGACAGTAAGTTCATGGCTGCCATTATAGGGCGGTTAGATAAAAGCAATATACTGACATTTAATACGAAGTCAGAGAAATAATAAAGCCCCGTGCTATGGAGCAGCGGGGCTATTGATAGTATCAGTGTATCACTTGAGTGAAAAGAGTAAGTGCTAACCCGTTAGGCCAGAGAGGCTTCCATGCGCTTATGTGGTTGGTGGGCATGGTTTGTGGTTTTAGATTTGTGTTTGATGACCTGACGCTCGACTTTGTCGGCGAGAACGTCAATGGCAGCATACAGGGTGTCTTCGGAGTTAGAGCAGTGAATATCTTTGCCGGCAACCCGCAGTGTGATTTCTGCAGTATGTTTAAGGCGTTCGATAGATAGTATGACCTGAGCTTCGATGACCGAGTCAAAATGTTTATCCAATCGTCCGATTTTATTGTGAACGTAGTCGTGGATAGCGGGGGTGACTTCGAGGTTGCGACCAGTAATATGCAGGTTCATAGTATCTCCTGTGTGTAAACAAAACAACGCATACAAGCAATGAAAAGCGTGGTGATGGGCCTCCTTTTTGTTAACGACACAGTTTCAGTATACCGAAAAGCCAAAAGAAATCTATGCGTAATATCAACACCTGTTTTTATTTTATAGGTGTATTACATTTTAAAGTTTTTACCAAGATAGACTTGGCGTACCGCCTCGTTGTGAATAATTTCATTAGGATGTCCACTGGTTAGTACAGAACCATCGCTAATGATATAGGCGCGATCACAGATTCCAAGGGTTTCTCGTACGTTATGATCGGTAATGAGTACGCCGATTTGGCGTGATTTTAAAAACTGCACAATACGCTGGATTTCAATGACTGCGATGGGGTCTACACCAGCAAAAGGTTCGTCTAACAGGATAAAGCGTGGGTTGGTGGCTAAAGCCCGCGCAATTTCGACCCGTCGTCGCTCTCCACCGGATAAGGACACGGCCGTATTATGGCGAATATGTTGGATTTGTAGCTCTTCGATAAGGTGATCGAGCTGTTCCTGGACCGCCACTTTGCTTAGACGCTTGCCCTGAGCATCGCGCTGCAGTTCCAGTACAGCGCGGATATTGTTCTCCACGTTCAGCCGCCTGAATACCGAAGCGTCTTGGGGTAGGTAAGACAAGCCCATTTGGGCACGCTGGTGCATCGGCATCGCTGTGATGTCATGACCGTCAATTTCAATGCGTCCCGAATCGACCGGTACAATACCAACAATCATGTAAAAGCTTGTGGTTTTACCCGCACCATTTGGTCCGAGTAGTCCTACGACCTCGCCACTTTCAACAAGTAGGCTGACATCTTTAACAACAGTGCGTTTACCATAGGTTTTACGCAAACCTACTGCACGTAAGCTACCAGGGGATAGAGAGTTCGGCATAAGGGATTATTGGGATTTTTGTTTACATTCAGCGATGGCACGGTCAATTTGAGCGCGTGGTCGTGCCACGGAACGTACGCGCTGATTGGCCGAGGAGTGGCCACCAATTGCTTGATAGGTATCTGTTTTTTTATTGTAAATAATGCGCTCGCCCTGAATACTATCAATGACTTTGCCACAAATTGAGCGTGTTAATACGGCTTGACCGATAAGAGTGAGTTGCTCTGAGGCACTGTGGTATTCGGCACGGGTGCTTTGACCTTTGATGATCTCGTACTTTTCAGGGGTTTCTTGGCGTACTAGGACACGGGGGCTCTGTTGCACGGTAGCGATCGCGTGTTGCGAGCCATCGGCTTGCTCATTAACCGTCACACGGTCGGCATGTAAGTTCAGGTTGCCACGCGTAAGAATCACGTTGCCATTAAAGATACTTTGGCGTTTGATATCGTCATAGTCTAGCGTGTCTGAAAGAATTACAGTATCAGGCTCGGCGGGTTGGGCGAGCACCGATACAGGAACAGCACTAAGCAAAATAGAGAATAGCAAAAAAAGAATTTTAATGGGGCAGGGGGGGGTTGAGCAGGGGTCAAGGTGACCTGTGCGTTGCGATGGACTTGGAGTTGGCGGGAAGTATTGTCGTATTCCACACCAATACCTTGCAAGGTGTTCGGCCCATTGATAATAACAGCGGGACGATCGGTTGTGATTTTATCCTCATCGACGTAGATCGTTAATTGGTCGCTACGGATAGAGAAGCGATCCCCTTTGGTGTCAGGCTGGCGGTGGACGTACGCATTGCCTATCATTTGAATCCGTTGACCGGCGTCATCCATGATGGCGAGATCGGCAGTGGCCGTAGTTAGCGGGTTTTGTTTTTGTTTGACAAGAGCGGTTGCGGCATCAACATGATACGAGTCATCGTCAGGGTAGTGCTGCATAAAGCGGCCCTCTAAACGGTTGACGGCAATACCTTGTTCATCGGTGCGTAACATAACAAAATCGTTGGCCCAGCTATCCGGCTCATGGGTGTAGCGTCGCGGGGGGTCGAGTTCAACCGTGGAGTGCGTGTAGTGCGCCGCCCACCAAGTGCCCGCAACCAAGGCTGCCAATAAAAGTAAAGCCGTAAGGGCGGGCAAGCGTTCACGCATTATTGGGGGCTTCCGGTGATTAAGCTAACAGGTGGAGTGGGGGTAAAATAATGCCCTAGGCGTGCTTGAGAGGCGAGGATCAAATCACAACACTTGCGCGCGGCACCATAGCCGCCTTCGATGTCAGAGACCCAGTGGGCGAGTTGACGAATGTATTGTGGGGCATTGGGTACGGTGGCGGCAAAACCAACGCGTTTCATGGCGCTTAGATCAATAATATCATCTCCCATATAGCCAATTTGTTGCATATCCAGCGCGTATTTTTGGGCGAGCTGTTGGAGTACTATAGATTTGTCTCGGATACCCTGATGGACTTCGTCGATGCCAAGCTCGCTAGCGCGTCGAGCCACAATTGGGCCGGATCGACCAGTAATTAAAGCAACGGTAATACCGCACTCTTGGAGTAGCCGTAAGCCGTAGCCATCTAAGGCATGAAAGGCTTTGATACACTCGCCCTCTTCGTTATAAAACAAGCGGCCATCTGTTAAGACACCGTCCACATCAAAAGCCATAAGACGGATGGCACGCAAGCGCTCACGCGTTTCGGGGCTCAGAGACGCAAGAAGTAAGGATTCGACGGGGTGATAAGAGATATCAGCTTGGTTCATTAGATTACCTTTGCAGCAAGTAGATCATGCATATGTAGAGCTCCTAATAATAGCCCGTTTGTGTCCACAACTAAAAGCTGATTTAACCGAAGTTGATCCATATGGTTCGCGGCCTTGATGGCAAGCTCAGAGGCGGGAATGGTTTTGGGGTGAGGAGTCATCCCCTCTTCGACGGGGCGATAACGAATATCGCCGCAACGCATGATGAAACGGCGCAAATCGCCATCGGTAAAAATGCCAATCGGCTGACGTTTGGGGTTGATGACGATGGTCATCCCCATGCCTTTGGCGGACATCTCTGCTAGCGCCTCGGGTATTAAGGTACCCGCCTCAACAATGGGTAGAGCGTCACCTTGACGCATGATATCGCCTACATAAGTGAGAAGCTGTCGCCCTAAAGCCCCCCCAGGATGTGAGCGAGCAAAGTCTTCTTTGGTAAAGCCTTTGGCTTCTAGGCAGGCTACGGCCAGCGCATCGCCAAGTACCAAGGTCGCTGTGGTGCTTGAGGTCGGGGCCAAATTAAGCGGACAGGCCTCGTGTTGCACATGTACATCTAAATGGATATCGGCATTCTGGGCGAGTTCGGATTGCTGATGTCCGGTTATGGCAATAAATGGACAGCCTAAACGTTTTGTAGCAGAAAGAATGGTTAAAAGTTCAGCCGCTGCTCCAGAATAAGAAATAGCAATGATGACATCTTGAGGGGTAATCATGCCTAAATCCCCGTGTAGTGCCTCGGCTGCGTGCATAAAAAAAGCAGGGGTACCTGTGGAGGCAAAGGTTGCGGCAATTTTACGAGCGATATGACCAGATTTACCTATTCCAGTGATCACTAAGCGCCCTTTGCAATTCAAAATCTGTTGTAGAGCCTGATAGAAGTTTTGTCCTAATTGTGCTTGTAAATCAGCTAGCGCGTTGATTTCTGCTTGAAAGGTACGCTGGGCAGAACGGAGGGCTTGCTCTTGGCTAAAAGGTGGGGGTGAGATACTGGTCATAAAGATATAAGGCTGTCATTAAAGCTACACAGCTTAATTTTACAATTAAAGCGGATAAATCACGACACTTTGGGTCTTTTTGGCGCGTTTTCTATCGAGAAAAGCTAGCGAATCTTGTTTTAATCGTCAAGCAGCGATATGATTCTAACTGTATCGTCATTTCAGTAATTACTGAAAATTGGAAAATGTTGGAATTAGAACCACAAGCTGAGCGCTTTATTTTACATTTTGGGGAAATGGGGGGGCGATGGGGCGTGAACCGCACTGTCGGCCAAATCTATGCATTGTTGTTTTTATCTCCCGAGCCACTTAACGCGGAAAACATTGCGGAAACATTAGGCATATCGCGTTCTAATGTTTCCATGAGTCTGCGCGAGCTACAGTCATGGCGCTTAGTGCAAATGGTCCACAAAGTAGGGGACAGACGTGAATATTTTGAGACTCCCAAAGACGTATGGGAGATTTTTCGCGTTCTCGTCGAGGAAAAGCGTAAAAGAGAAATTGATCCAACATTAACTTTATTACGTGGGTTACTTTTAGAGGAGCCTACGAGCGAGCAAGAGGCATATGGGCAGCAGCGCATCACCGATATGCTGGAGTTAATCGAATTGGCGACAAGCTGGTTTGATGAGGTTCATCGTTTACCTCCTGATACGATTAAAAGCCTAATGCGTTTAGGCTCAAAGGTACAAAAAGTATTAGGGGTAGCGGATAAAGTGCGTAAATCAGTCGGTTCGGGAGAATCAAAATGATAGATCTTGATGTGGTTACGCTGTCGCGCTTGCAGTTTGCATTGACAGCGATGTTTCACTTTATATTCGTGCCGCTTACATTAGGGCTCGCCTTTTTACTGGCGATTATGGAAAGCGTCTACGTGATGACCGGTAAGGACATCTGGCGTCGCATGACCATGTTCTGGGGCAAACTCTTTGGCATTAACTTTGCCGTTGGGGTGGCGACCGGGGTGGTGATGGAGTTCCAGTTTGGGATGAACTGGTCCTACTATAGTCATTACGTAGGGGATATTTTCGGGGCCCCCCTAGCGGTAGAAGGGCTGATGGCCTTCTTTATGGAAGCCACTTTTATTGGGCTGTTTTTCTTTGGCTGGAATCGCTTATCCAAAGTGGCGCACTTGATTGTGACCTGGTTGGTTGCAATCGGTGCAAATTTTTCGGCGCTTTGGATTTTAATTGCGAACGGTTGGATGCAGAATCCCGTTGGTGCTTACTTTAATCCTCATACCATGCGTATGGAAATGAACGATTTTGCGGCGGTGATTTTTAATCCCGTAGCTCAAGCGAAATTTGTTCATACGGTAAGCTCTGGCTATGTGCTGGCTTCTATTTTTGTACTAGGGGTAAGCGCTTGGTATGTGTTGCGTGGCCGTCATATTGAGCTCGCACGCCGTTCTATGGTGGTAGCGGCAAGCTTTGGCCTAGCGGGTTCGCTTTCTGTTGTGGTGTTAGGTGATGAGAGCGGCTATTTAAGCACAGAGCATCAGCAGATGAAAATCGCCGCCATGGAATCCATGTGGGAAACTGAGCCTGCGCCTGCTAACTTTAACGTCATCGCAATTCCTAACCAAGAAGCTCGACGCAATGATTTTGCTTTAGAGATTCCTTGGGCCATGGGGATTATCGGGACGCGCTCCTTAACAACGCCTATGTTAGGAATTAATGATCTCGTTGAGCATGCAAAAATTCGTATTGCTCACGGTATTGATGCCTACAATGCCTTACAGGTTTTACGAGCAGACAAAACCGATACGCAAGCACAAGCCGTGTTTGATGAGTATTGGAAAGACTTAGGTTATGCCTTGCTCTTGAAGCGCTATGTCGAGGATCTGAATGAGGCCACCGATGCGCATATTGCTCAAGCTGCATGGGATACCGTCCCTCAGGTTGCCCCTTTATTCTGGACCTTCCGTATTATGGTGGCTCTAGGGTTTTATTTCATTGGCTTCTTTATTGTGGCGTTTTACTTGGCCGCCAAGGATCGCCTTACCGTATCGCCACGCTTTCTTAAATTGGCTGTGTTTACGATCCCCTTGCCGTGGATTGCGGTGGAATGTGGGTGGTTTGTGGCCGAATTTGGTCGCCAGCCATGGATTATCGAGGGGGTCTTGCCGACTTATTATGCAGCCTCTGGTTTGAGTGTGGCCGACTTAGCGATTAGCTTGGCCATCTTTATTGGTTTATACAGTGTTTTGGCCTTGTTAGGTATTAAAGTGATGCTGCATGCTGTACGCCAAGGTCCGGATGAAGACCCAAAATCCCCAGCAAATGATTTTGCTGCTAGCGCAGTTGCCGCTAAATAAGGAGCGAAAAAATGGAATCGTTAATTCTGTTTGATTACGACACCATGCGCCACATTTGGTGGTTGCTGTTAGGTGTGTTGCTCATTGCCTTTACGGTGATGGACGGTGCGGACTTGGGCGTGGCGATGCTCTTGCCTTTTGTTGCAAAAACGGACGATGAGCGCCGCGTCCTCTACAACGTGATCGGTCCTGTCTGGGAAGGCAACCAAGTGTGGTTGATTCTAGCCGGTGGTGTGGTGTTTGCTGCGTGGCCTCTGTTGTATGCCATGTCTTTTTCTGGCTTTTATTTAGCCATGATGTTGTTATTGGTAGCCCTGATTTTACGTCCTGTGGCTATCAAATATCGCAGTAAGCTGACATCAGTAAAATGGCGCCAAAACTGGGATATAACGTGGTGTTTAACCGGCTTTGTGGCGGCTCTGGTATTTGGTGTGGCGATTGGTAACGTCATGTTAGGGGTACCTTTCCGCTTCGAACCAGATACTTTACGCCCTGTTTATGAAGGCAGTTTCTTTGGGTTGTTCCAGCCTTTTGCTCTGTTGTGTGGGGTGCTGAGTATTGCCATGATGCTACTCCAAGGTGCAGTAGTTTTGGGCTGGAAGACCGAAGGCGATGTGGCACGTTTATCTAAGCGTTGGGCGGTATGGTCTGGCATCGCTGTGATTGTGTTGTTTGTAATCGGTGGCGTGTGGATAGCATTGGCCGTTACCGGTTATGTCATGGATACCAACCTCATCCCTGCAAATGAAGCATCCAATCCCCTCTTAGATGCTAAAGCCATTTCTGCCCAAGCTGGCGCATGGATGAATATTTACAGTGCTACCCCTCTGGCATGGATTGCCCCTGTGCTGGGTGTGGCTGGTGCTGTACTGGCCATGGCGTTGGTTGGCCGTGGTGGGTTAACCGCGGTCGTCATGTCCTCGTTGAGCATCGCCGGTGTGATTTTGACTTTTGGCTTTTCCACGTATCCGTTCTTGCTGCCATCCTCCTTAGAGCCTGGCGCAAGTTTGACGATTTTTGATGCGTCTGCCAGTCATTTCACCCTGTGGGTTATGTTGTTAATTACAGCGGTGTTTTTACCTTTAATTATTGCTTATACCTCGTGGGTATACCGTGTGATGCGTGGTAAGGTCACTGCCGAAACCGTTAACGACGCCCCTCACGCTTATTAAGGAGTTCTAACAATGTGGTATTTTTCTTGGATTTTAGGTTTGGGTTTAGCATGTGCTTTTTCCATTCTGAACGCCATGTGGTTTGAACTGCGCGTGACGGATGCCAAAGAAAAAGCAGCAAACAACTCCTAGTTATTGCTGTTATGACAACAAAAGCTCCTTCTTCTTCGGAAGCGGCTATACAGCGTCGCTGGTTATCTAGCTTGTGGCGTATAGCCCCGGCTGCCATGTTATGGGCGATTCTTGCGCCCTTGGTGGCCGGAGGGGTCTTGGTTTTACAGGCTTGGTTTTTGGCTCAGACCTTAGACCAAGCCATTCGTTTATCTGTTGTCCCTGCGGACTTACTAGGGCAAATGGTGTTAATTGCTGCTTTGATTGCTTTGCGAGCCATTTTGCTTTGGTCCGGAGAGCGTGCTGGTAGTTATGCTTCAGAGCATATTAAGCAGCAGTTGCGTCAACAGTTTTTTGCCCAGCTTTTAGCGCGTGGTCCAGCATGGAGTAAACAAACGCCTGCAGGCTCACTTGCCGTGGCTATTCTTGACCAGGTGCAAGCCTTAGATGGGTATTTGCAGCGGTTTTTGCCCGCTACCATCTCTGCTGTCTTTTTACCGTTAGCTTTTGCTATTGTTGTGATCCCGGTCGACTGGGTTGTGGCCTTGTTGTTTTTGATTAGTGCGCCTTTGATACCTTTATTTATGGCATTAATTGGTATGCGTGCTGAGGCGGCTAATCAAAAACATCAGCAGGTATTAAGTCGTTTGTCAGGGGTGTTTGCCGATCGAATACGTGGCTTATTTACCTTGGCGTTGTTAGGGCGTACACAAGACGAGGTGGCGTCTATACGTTCAGCGAGCCAACGCTTAAGTCAAACCACCATGAAGGTATTACGCATTGCTTTCCTCTCTTCCGCTGTGCTGGAGTTATTTGCGGCATTAGGGGTGGCTGGGGTGGCGGTTTATATCGGTTTAAGTTATCTAGGGATGCTAGGGGAGCATTTTTCAGGCTACACCTTACAGCATGGATTATTTTGTTTGCTTTTAGCCCCCGAGGTCTATAACCCTTTGCGACAGATGGCTGCTAGCTATCATGATCGTGCTACCGCCAAGGCCGCAGTACATGGGTTACAGCAGCTTTATTCTCAGTTGCCTGCGTTGGATAATGCGCCACCCCTGCCTACCGTGTCACCGGTGGTACAGGTTGAAAGCACTACTGATACAGATGTGGTGTTGTCAGCGCGGCGGTTGGCAGTACAAACGCCACAAGGGCATGTGTTATTACAGCCTAGTGATTTTTGTCTTTATATCGATCAGCCGGTGGCGCTGATGGGAGCAAGCGGGATTGGTAAAACGACGTTATTAGAAACGCTTCTAGGCTTACGCCCCTATGCCACCGGTCAGATCACGCATTATTTTGACGCGGGACAAGCTGTATTAATTGGTCAGCAGCCTTTTATTGGTTTGGGGTCTATTGCTCAGTTTTTACGTCAGGTGAATCCACAGGCAACGGATGAGCAGTTGTGGGCCGCATTAGCCCAAGCGCAGGCGGCGGACTTTGTGCGGGGCTTAGCATCGGGGTTAGATACGGTGTTGGGGACCCGAGGGCATGGTGTTTCTGGTGGGCAGGCGCACCGATTGGCTTTGGCGCGGCTGTTCTTAACCGATCCTAAATGCATTTTTCTTGATGAGCCAACGGCTTATTTGGATGAAAGCACCCGAGACGCGGTACTAGAAGCTATTTTTGCCTTTTCTAAAGGTCGTGCCTTATTTGTGGCCACGCATGATGAGACGCTTGCTCGGTCGTTTACACATATTTGGCAGTTACAGGATCAACAGCTACATCGTATCAAAGAGGGTGAAGCGTGAGATTTTGGTGGCAATTAGCGGGGCCTTGGTTAAAAGCGCATTGGCGGTTGAGTTTGTTTGCCTTATTGCTGGCGCTCTCTACGGTGTTTGCTGGGGTGGGTTTATTAGCGGTTTCAGGTTGGTTTTTAACGGGTGCTTTTTTAGCAGGCACTACCTTAACCTTTAATTTATTTGCTCCCTCAGCATTAGTGCGGGGGTTGTCGATGTGGCGGATTGCATCACGATATGCAGAGCGTGTTGTTGGCCACAGGGTGACGTTGGATTTACAAGCCGAGATTCGAACCCGTAGTTTTGCCCATTTGGCCACGCTGACACCGGCGCAACTCGCTCAGTATCGCGATGGCGATTTGGTTGCACGGTTAATTCATGATATTGAGCGTTTAGATACTTTCTTTTTGTTGATTATTGCTCCCGCTTTTACGGCTTTGATTGCTGGCGGGGTATTTAGCTTGCTCATGGGCATGGCGCTTCCTTTGATGGGGTGGGTGCTGCTCGTGGTGTTATTGTTAGCAGCGGCTGTACTGCCTTATCTTTTAGCTCGACGCACCGCCAAAGCGGGTCTAGAGGTGCAAAAAACACATGCGGATTTACGCGCTTTGGCTCATGATGCGATTGCTGCGCATACCGATATTTTGGTTTTTGGTATGAGCGGGCAAGCGCAGGCACAGTTTGAGCAGATTGGATTGCGGTTAGCGCAAGCGCAAAAGCGGGTGGCAAATGCGGGTAGCTGGGGTACGTTATTACAACAGCTGCTGATGGGGATCTTTGTTTTGGTCTTATTATGGCTAGGCGCAGAGGCCCATGCGCAAGCAGAGCTAGCGGCCCCGATTTGGGTGGGACTGTTGTTAGGCGCCATGGGCTTATTCGAGGTCATAGGGCCAATTATGCGTGGCGCATCAAGCCTAGGCGCGGTACAAGGGGCGGCTCAACGTCTGCGTGATTTAGCACCTGCCCCCATAGCACCAACGGATGCGGCAGCGGTACCATTACCTCAGACAGGGAGCTTGGTATTGGATCAGGTAACGGTTGCGTATGATAAAACCACTGTTCTACAGTCTGTGCAGTTATCCTTAGAGCAAGGGCAACGCATTGCAATTCGGGGGGTGAGTGGCACCGGTAAAACCACTTTGCTTATGGCTTTGATGCGCGTGCAGCCGTTACGCTCAGGTCGTATCACTTATGGCGGGGTGGATGTAGCTCAAGTTCCTTTAGCCCAGCTCTACGAGCGTTTTGCCCTGTTGTCACAACACTCTCCTGTGTTTATGGGAACGATTCGACACAATTTGCTCTTGGCGCAGCCCAACGCCGATGACGCGCGTTTATGGCAGGTCTTAGCGCAGGTGCGCTTGGCAGAGCATGTGAAAGCACTCGGTGGTTTAGACGCCTGGGTGGGGGAGGGTGGCAACACGCTATCCACTGGGCAAATACGGCGTTTGAGCTTAGCGCGTGTGCTGCTGTCCAAAGCGTCCGTATGGCTGCTCGATGAGCCCACAGCAGGTTTAGATCGCCTCACAGCGCAAGCCTGGCTCAAAGACTTACACCGGGTGGCAGCAGAGCGCACGGTAATTATTGTTACCCATGCGGATTTGCCTGCTGGTGTGGTGGATCAAAATTACGTGTTACGTGATCGTCAACTATTTCTCGACGAGAACACGACAAATTAGGTGCTTTGGCTCGCTTTTGTGTAAACTTGCTTGTATGCCACAGGCGCATGGGGCGCTTGGGCTTTTTTTGTGGTTATTACTTCTGCTATGCATACCGATCCCGCCGACTATATCCGTCAAACCATACGCAGTGTGCCCAATTGGCCCAAACCCGGTGTGACGTTTAGAGACATCACCCCTGTTTTACAGGACCCGCAATCTTTTCGGGTCTTAATTGACTTGTTTGTGTATCGCTATATGCGGCAACGACTAGACTTGATCGCCGGCATTGATGCACGTGGTTTTATTGTAGGCTCTGTTTTGGCTTACGAACTAAACCTAGGCTTTATTCCCGTACGTAAAAAGGGGAAGCTTCCTTATCAAACCGTGGTAGAGGATTACTCTTTAGAGTATGGCAATGCTTCGGTTGAAATCCACACCGATTCAGTACGCCCTGGACAGCGTGTATTATTAATTGATGACTTGATCGCTACGGGTGGCACGATGGTGGCTGCTTCTCGTTTATTACAACGCCTTGGTGCAAATACGGTAGAAGCCGCGGCGATTATTGACTTACCCGATCTGGGTGGTTCACAAGCCGTAAAGGATGCAGGCTTACCAGTATATACCGTCTGTACCTATCACGAGGACGATCCAGGTAATCAGGGGTAAATGAACACAGATAAAAGCAGCGCACCCAGCTGCTTTTTTTCACTTGAGAAGACGATGTGGTATTTAATTATGGCCTTTAGTGCTGGTGCTGGCATGGCAATGCAGGCAGCCGTGAACTCACAGCTAGGCAAAGCACTATTCGCGCAGCCCTTGTATGCTGCTTTTTGGTCTTTTGCTTCGGGCACCGTATTATTGTTTTTTTTGGCTTTAGCCAAAGGGCAGCTTTTTCAGGCCTTAGGACAGATTCCTGCTCAGCCCTGGTGGCAGTTGATTGGTGGGCTGCTTGGTGCTGGGTTGGTTTTTTCTAGTGTGTTTTTAGCACCCAAATTGGGTGTGGCAAACATGCTGTTTTTTATGATTTTAGGCCAGTTGGTTTTTGGGTTAATTATTGACTCATTTGGCTTGTTTCATATGCCTGTGCGCGTGATTAA
>NZ_JASLIX010000132.1:0-28188 GCF_030152715.1 Paenalcaligenes sp. | reverse complement strand
AAAAATTGTCGATATCACGCCCGCAATGAGAGAAGCCGCCCGCAAAAAAGCGGACGCCATAGTGGAACGCTATGAAAAAGCCCTAACAGGCGAACTAGGGCGCTACACCGCATCCCGCCTATATAGCCAATACTGTGACGTAATTGAGATGCGCAACGACCGTTCTGTAGAGGGCTTTAGGGATTGTGTGGAACGGATAACCCTATATCAAGAATGGGCAAAACATGGTGAGCTAGCTTGGAGCTCCCGCAAGCCTGGGCAAGATGATAAAGCGGCAAAACCAAGCAAACTGTATTGCGAAATGCACAACCCTAGACGCAGCGATGAGGCCCGACGCGCCTACCAACGTGACCGACGATTCATGGCCGAGTATGAGAATTTGATGGAAGCGATCTGGTCACAAGGCATCAACACCATGTCTTTATCGCCTTGGGATATTGAGGCACATGCTTATGTCAGACGTGAGGCTTATAGGCTGGTGCAAGAGACTAAGACACCACGATCGACAGCGAGCACCATTCAAGCGCTCCTAACCCAAGGTATGAACCAATCTGAGGTTGCACGAGAGCTAGGTATATCACGTCAGGCGGTATCGGCGGCTATTAAACGGTACAAGCACCATGCAACTAGCTAGCTTAAACATAGACTGCACTTACAAAGTGCCTCATGGAAAACTAAGTGCGCCATCTGTAGATTCACTCATGTGGTGGCGACTTTCGACCCGTTGCTGCCAGTAGGCTCGACCTTGTCTCCTCGAACACGTGGCGCCGCTGCAGTGATCGCAGTGGGTCAATAACGAATTTTTTCTAAAAAGGAATATCATCTTCTGCGAATAAGAATGAGCCTTTGTATCGATAGATACTCTCAAGTGCCCTCGTAACGGTCTTTCTTGATTCTGCATCCTCATTAAGAAAATCTAAATGTTCGTCCTCAAGCGGAAGAGTGACCACAACAACGCGATCCTCATAGCACCAAGACAAACTAATAGTCTCTTTTTTTAAATTTATGTTGTATGTCTTGTAGATGCGCCAGTGCAAACCCCACCAAACATCTTTTCTGAATTTTTCGATAAAAATTTTGGTTCTATTCCAATCCTCAAGTACTCCCTCGTAAAAATCATCGCAATAGTCGGAAAACACCTTGCAATTGAAAGCGTGAAGTTCGTCGTAATCTGAAATCGTCTCCTCGAATTCCTTTGCTCGGAGGAATCTAATCCGTGAGACATTTTGCTTCTTATCTATGATGTAGTTTGCTAAATATTGCTCTGAGCAAAGGTCTGATGCACTTAAATCATCACCATCAAATAAAAGCCTAATCATCTCTGAATCAATTACTGAAATCAATGAGAAATGATAAATCGATGGAACTGTCTTCCTAGTTGGTAGTGCTCTGAGCTCATAGGCTTGCGCTTTCATGAGTGATGTTACAGAGTTGAATATCGCCTTGTCGTTTTTGGGAGCGCCAGATTGACGACACATTTCCTGAAAGGCGAATATATCAAACATGGGATCTGCGAGAGCTCTCAGGACCTTTTCCCCACCTTTGGTGTGATAGTCGGCACCAAAATCCGGCTGAGATAACTGAAACCCCAACGCTTTGTCATTGGTCCACGCATGGACCGGATTCCAGTTTCTATTAGGGTCGCTTTTGTCGAGAGGACGAGATAGTAGTGCCCACACATTAGCCTCATTCTTCTTGCAGCTAATAACTAACGCGGTATACACAAAAAAGTGCTGAACTTTGGTAGCCTTATAGGCTATAAGATCAATCTCTCGGACGGTCTCTTCATTATCATCAAGATAGTATTTGTTGCTGATAACACTCCAGCCTTTTCGTCTCAATGCAGTAGAAATATTGTGCTCAAGAACGAAGCCAGTTTTGATTATTTGTTTCTCGAATTTAGTGTTATCCATATTCAATTGACTCTGATAGCAACTATCAGTATGTGTTGTGCACCGTGAGATTTTACAAGAAAATGCACCCGATCTAAATTATTATGCTGTTGCATTGATTTCCTACTTCTTCTCAAACCCTAATCTCTTTTTATCAAATCATCACTGATCTTTAAGGGTTACCGAACTTCAGCTCATGACCAAAAGCGGTAGTTTCTAGCTCGACTATATCACGCCCGACAATATTTACCGACAGCCTTTGATTTCAGCAAAAGCCCAGCGAGCACATCCAGCAGTCCACCCCTCAATCATATCCGCCCAATTCTGTAACAGTTCAGCCCGCCGCTCCCTATACTCCGCCTTGTTATACACCGCTCTCACGCCTCGTTGTTCGTGCGCTAGACATTTTTCAATCCAGTCGGTGTTGTACCCTGCCTCATGCAGCAAGGTGCTCGCTCGCCTTAAATCATGCAATCCAAACTTCGCTAGAGGCTGCCCTTCCTTTTGTGCCAGCCGGTAGGTTAAGCTCAGAAACTGACTCAGTGTCACGCTACTAATGGGTTTATCGGTGTCATAGCGTTATGACAGCACGTATTCCGACCCATCTGCGAAGGTTTTTAAAGCAATGAAGATATCCAGCGCTTGCCGGGACAACAACATCAAATGGAGATCGCGGCGTTTCAGGCTCTCGCTCACTCACAGCGTCTATTACTACGACAATTTATCAAAACGGAAAATAAGCAAGACATCGTGGATAAATGCTTTGTCGCCACATTCGAATCTCTAATCGAGTTAGCTTGGGACCGTGCCTCTAAGCAAACAGTAAAACAGACTATGCGAAACGTTAGGTTTAAATGGCAGATGCCCTAAAAAATTCTGCCGATTCTACGGTGCAGCCACAAGTCTAAAATCCTTCGCAGACGATAATGACTCTTCACGCGGAATAGATGATAAATTACGATTCAGCCACTTATACTGTGCTTCACACCAGCCTAAGCTACAGGATGGATCATTGAATCCCGTATATAAAAAAGCAACTCCTTCTATTGCACAGTTTGATCTCGAGCTTGGCCGACTCTCGCGTCAATGTGCGAACCGAGCCACACCACACGCCGCCTCCGGCGACCCACTAGTAGATGATTACTTTTATCTCTATTTTCTAGGTCAGACTATACAGCCAGCCGACAAAACCGAACTACGTAACCTAGTTCGATTGATGGTTGATGCTCCGCTGACAAATCAAAAAAAACAAATACCGGCACTCCAAAAAGAGGGCTTAATCAATCGCAGATTACTAAAAAATTAGGTGTTAATAATCGTCAGTCCATATCAAAAGCACTATCGTCTATCCCAAAAACATTCCATTTACCGTAAAACATAAAGGAAAATTTTAGGGGCTAAAAATCTCTGACTCAGATTTAGTCCCAGCTTTATCAGGCAGAAAACGATCCAAAGCGGAAGTTTAACGTCCGGCAAGCAGGGCTTTCAACCTCTGAACTGAACGTATTTCTAGAGTCGTTGCACAGTCTGAAACCAAGGAGACAATTACTAGAGCTTTCGCGCATTAATTCTAATAATCGCAAGCAATCTAAATGATGTAAATAACAGTAAACCAACCAAAGTAACAAACAGTGGGATGAGAGCAAGCGCCCAATAGTCAGTGCTGATCCATCCTGGCCCCGGTGCCATGGGAAAATCGAAAGTCAGAATTCCAGAGAGCGTTACCATCCGATCAAAAATGATTATCCCCAGCTCTTGAGACTCAATAAAGAAGTATGTGACCAACAACCCGGAAACGAACGGTGCTAAAGCGAAAGCCGATGCCATCGCCACTGCCAAGGGAAATTGTACGTCGAATGGAAACCAAGTTGAGTCGTGTCTGACTGTCGGTTCGATTCGTCGTACGCGCCGCCACAACTCCCACGCAATGATAAAGATGACTATCGGCCCAAATCGGATAATCGAGGTATTCGTCGCGTTGATCCCTATGAAACCGGTCCGCGCCTCAACTTCTTCAAAGAGCCTGGATACTGCAGTTCCTAACTCATCCGCACTGTAAAAAACTCCACGCCTCTCCGCTGCGTATTGCAAGATAACATGTCGTAGCACTTGAATGTGGACCAGCACAAAAGGTTCGACAACTTTCAAGTAATCCTGCACAATCAACGGAAGCAGACTCTTAATTTCATCGGTTTCTTCAATAACGTATAGCTCTGCAGGTTTCGGCGGGCGTAATTTAGGAAAGGAGTTTTGAAATGATTCGGGGAGTCCTACAAGAATGTCGCCTTTTTCATCCTTAAACAGCCAGGCATGAAAATCCGGGCCATAACCCCCAATACAGCGTCCAAAACTAACTAAACGAGAATTCTCACTAGAGATTCTGTGCAAGCCGCCTGCGATGTAACTACTGATGCCAAAGAACGTTACCCCCTGCTCCCCTTCAACTACGGAAATTTCGCAAGTGGCAACGGGCGCAAATCTCATTGGAACTTCATGGAGACCTGCCTTTTGAATTGTCCTATTATCAAATTTATCTGGAAGAATAAATCCATTTTGAACAACTTCAGCCCTCGCACGCGAATGGAACCTCGTTAATTCCCGACGAGGCATCTCTCTGTGTTGAGTGCTCCCTTCAGAAAGAAGAATCAATGCATGGATAATACTCAGAGACCTCAAATTATCCATTGCCTCATTTCGGTCAATTTTATTTATTCCCGCGAAAACATAAATTATTATCATGGTTACAAGGATGTAGAACAGCCTAGCACTTGAGGAGATAGCTTCTTTTTGTAACTCCTGACTAATGGTCTTCATTGGAAATTTCTTCGCCTTCATTTTCATAAGATAATAGCCTTCAACTCAGGAGGACGATTAAGATTGGAAAAAACCTGTACCGAGGACGGGGTGCAGGATGTAGTGTTGAGTAATCGTAACAGACTCGTTTAAGAATGTTGGTCCGCCTAGGTCTACGTTTCCATGCCCCTGCGTCAAGACTATTTAACTCCGGCGTGGAATGACTGCTTCTGGCCGAAAGCGGTAGTTGCAAGCTCGATTCTATCTCGTCCGACAACGCTTACAGGTTACTGTTATAAATCAACGAGCAATCCTAGCCGTCCACCCATCAATCATATCCGCCCAGTCCTGCAACATTTCAGCCCGCTGTTCCCTATACTCCGCCTTGTTGTACACCGCTCTCACCCCCCGTTGTTCGTGCGCTAGACATTTTTCAATCCAGTCGGTGTTGTACCCTGCCTCATGCAGCAAGGTGCTCGCCGTACGTCTTAAATCATGTGGCCCAAACTTCGCTAGGGGTTGCCCTTCTTTTTGTGCCAGTCGATAGGTTAAGGTCAGCACCTGATTCAGTGTCGCGCTGCTCATGGGCTTATCGGTGTCATAGCGTGATGGCAGCACGTACTCCGACCCACCCGCAAAGGTTTTTAACGCAATGAAGATATCCAGTGCTTGGCGGGACAAGAACACCAAATGAGGATTGCGACGTTTCATGCGCTCTTTGGGGATAGTCCATAGTGCTTCGGTGAAGTTGATCTCGCTCCATGTGGCATTGGTTAGCTCACTCTTGCGCACCATAGTCAACAACAAGAGCTTAGCGGCGGCTCGTATAGAGGGGGATGTACCAATTCTTTCTATATATTGATACATCAGGCCAATTTCTTCTGGTGTTAAGGCCCTATCACGCGGCTCAAATCGGGCGATACTGGCTGGGCGTACCAATTCAGCAGGGTTATCCACTTTTTGGCCGCGTTCAATCGCCCAGCGGAAGATTTGTAGCACCAACTCACGCGCATGTACGGCGGTTGCCGGTGCACCTCGCTCTACGATATGGTCCGTCAAGGCGCGTAGATCCTCGTGGCCAATTTCTTGTAGCTTCATTTTTCCAAATCTAGGCAGCAGCTCGCGCTCATAGACTGAACGGCGCATATCACGTGTGGAGTCGGCCATCTGATAGCCACGCAACCACTTTTGTGCCCACGCATCGAAAGTATCGGCATCTTTGATCCGGGCCTTGGCACGGGCTTTTTCTTTGGCTGGGGATTTGCCTGCGGCGATCATCTTTTTGGCTTCGCCTAGTTGCTCGCGCGCCTCGGCTAGCGTGATGCCACCCAAGCCGTAACGGCCAAAGGTAATGGTCTCTTGCCTGCCATGGATACTGTAGTTGTAGCGAAACGAAATGGTACCTGCAGGGGTGACAGCAGCATACAGCCCATCTCGGTCATTAACTTTGTACAGCTTGTCTTTAGGCTTAAGATTTCTGAGCTTGGTATCAGTTAGCATCAGCACGGCTCCTTACCCCCTTCTGATACCATGAGCAAATATCGCATCAAAAAATCAGAGAAAAGGAAGAAAAAACAATAAGTTATAAATTTCTAATACCATGCTCCTGCTCAAAAGCCCTGCATGGTATCAGCATGATCTATGGTATTTACGACCCATAGTACCAAGTTTCATACCACAAATAAATCGTGCTTTAGGCTGCTAGTCAGTGCCAGATCCTACTACCCAAAAAAACAAAAAAGCCCGCTATTACGCGGGCTTAGCGGCTTTTTATGCCATGTACTGCCAGACTATTCGGAATGGGGGATTATTCCCACTCGATGGTGGCGGGGGGCTTGCTAGAGACGTCGTAAGTAACGCGATTTATGCCACGGACCTCGTTGATAATGCGACTCGATACCCGCTTTAATAAAGCATAAGGCAACTCAGCCCAATCTGCAGTCATAAAGTCAGAGGTTTCTACCGCTCGTAGCGCTACGACATACTCGTAAGTGCGCGCATCGCCCATAACACCTACACTTTTTACTGGTAAAAACACAGTAAATGCCTGAGAGGTGAGCTCGTACCAATTCTTACCAGTAGCCTCATCCACTGTATTACGTAGCTCTTCGATAAAAATCGCATCCGCCCGTCGTAATAAATCGGCGTATTCTTTTTTAACTTCGCCTAAAATACGCACCCCTAAACCGGGCCCAGGGAAAGGATGTCGATATACCATGTCATGGGGTAGACCTAAGGCAATACCAAGTTTGCGCACCTCGTCTTTAAACAGTTCACGCAATGGTTCAAGCAGCTTTAAATTCAGGGTATCAGGCAGCCCGCCTACGTTATGGTGCGATTTAATTCCAGTGGCTTTGCCTGATTTTGCGGCAGCAGACTCGATGACATCAGGATAAATGGTGCCTTGGGCCAGCCATTTGGCGTTCGTTTGTTTAGCGGCTTCTGCTTGGAAAATCTCCACAAACTCTTTACCAATGATTTTACGCTTCGCCTCTGGGTCCGTCACGCCAACCAGCTTACTCATAAACTGATCGGTCGCATCCACGTGAATAATATTCATGCCAAAATGCTGCGCGAAGGTCTCCATAACCTGCTGCCCTTCGTTCAAGCGCAACAACCCATGGTCCACAAACACACACGTTAGCTGATCGCCAATAGCGCGGTGAATTAAAGCAGCAGCAACCGACGAATCCACTCCTCCAGACAGGCCTAAAATCACGTGATCCGAACCTACCTGTTCCCGAATTGCGGCAATGGCTTCCTGAACATAATCGGGCATATTCCAGTCACCACTACAGCCACAAATATCACGCACAAAACGATTAAAAATGGCAGCCCCTTGTTGGGTATGTGTCACCTCGGGGTGAAATTGCACCCCATAAAACCGACGATTTTCATCGGCCATACCAGCAATAGGGCATGACTCGGTGGAGGCCATCAGTACAAAGCCTTCGGGCAAAGCTGTAACCTGATCCCCATGAGACATCCAAACATTCAGCATGCCGTGCCCTTCCGCCGTCTGGAAGTCTTGGATATCTTTTAGCAAAGCGGTATGACCATGCGCGCGCACTTGAGCATGCCCAAACTCGCGTCGTTGTGCTTGTTCTGTTTTACCCCCTAGGTGCAAAGCCATGGCTTGCATCCCATAGCAAATACCCAAAACGGGCACACCCGCCTCAAAGACAGCCGCAGGCACAGCTAAAGCGTCTTGAGCATAAACCGAAGCGTGGCTACCGGAAAGAATAATGCCATGTAAGTTAGGTTGGGAGCGGATGAACTCATCGGAAACATCGCCAGGATGGATTTCACAATAGGCGCCGGCTTCGCGTACACGGCGTGCGATGAGTTGGGTGACTTGTGAACCGTAGTCAAGAATAAGAATGCGTTGGTGCATGATAATTTTATGAAGTAAGAAGACAATCGGCCAAGCCACATAGGTGCAGCCTGGCCGATCAAAGCATAAAGTATGGTACTAAACGCGTTTAGTCAGCCCGGTAATTAGGGGCTTCTTTGGTGATCTGAACATCATGAACATGGGATTCACGCACCCCAGCCGCTGTGATTTCCACAAACTCGGCTTTTTCATGTAGCTCAGCAATCGAAGCGGCACCACAATACCCCATAGAGGCACGGATCCCCCCCACTAGCTGATAAATGATTGCTAACACCGAGCCTTTATAAGGCACGCGCCCCTCGATACCCTCGGGGACAAGTTTGTCCGCATTGCTACCCGCGTCTTGGAAATAACGGTCTGCAGAGCCGTCTACCATGGCCCCTAAACTACCCATACCACGGTAGGATTTATAAGAGCGGCCTTGATACAGCACCACATCACCAGGTGATTCTTCGGTACCAGCAAACATACCACCCATCATGCACGCCGAAGCCCCTGCTGCCAAAGCTTTAGAAACGTCACCAGAGAAGCGAATCCCGCCGTCAGCAATCAAAGGAACGCCTGTGCCTTGAAGGGCTTCAGCCACATCGGCAATGGCGGTAATCTGTGGAACACCTACGCCAGCAATCACACGTGTGGTACAAATTGAGCCGGGCCCAATACCAACCTTGACACCGTCTGCCCCAGCATCCACTAAAGCTCGCGCCGCGGCTGCTGTAGCAATATTGCCACCAATGACTTGGATATGTGGGTAATTGTCTTTTACCCAGCGCACGCGCTCTAGCACCCCTTTGGAATGCCCATGCGCCGTGTCAACCACAATCGCATCCACCCCTGCCTTCGAAAGCAGATCAACCCGCATTTCGGTATCACCACCCACCCCTACGGCGGCGGCTACACGCAACTGACCGTGTTGGTCTTTACAAGCAAAAGGATGTTCTGTGTTTTTGACAATATCTTTAACGGTTGCCAAGCCACGTAGCTCAAAGTCATCGTTAACGATGAGCACACGCTCAAGGCGATGCTTATGCATTAACGCCTGCGCTTGTTCAAGTGTGGCGCCTTCGGGCATGGTGATTAAACGTTCCTGCGTCGTCATGACCTCGCGAATAGGCAGATCTAAGCGATCCTCAAAGCGCAAGTCGCGGTTGGTCACAATACCGACTAGCTTGCCGTTCTCTACCACAGGCAGACCAGAAAACCCATTGTCTTTTTGCAGTTTAATGGCATCACGTACCTTCATGTCGGGGGTCACGGTGATTGGATCAATCACAATACCAAACTCGTGACGTTTAACCCGAGCTACTTCGCGTGCTTGGCGTTCGGCAGAAAGGTTTTTATGGATAACCCCGATCCCCCCCTCTTGGGCCATGGCTATAGCCAAACGTGATTCTGTGACCGTATCCATCGCCGCAGAAACCAAGGGAATGTTGAGTTGAATGTCGCGCGTAAATTGAGCGCTAAGATCTGTATCGCGAGGTAGAATCTGCGAGTAAGCAGGTACTAGCAATACATCGTCGAAAGTAAGAGCTTTTTTGATAAGACGCATGTCTTTATATCCCGTCCAAAACCTGATTATACGCTTAAGTGCTTATCCGAGCCAGACCCGAGCGTTATAGAACAAACGCATCCAAGGCGTTAAGCCACCATGTGTTGCATCAGCACCACCCGTATCTGCTTGCCCCCAACGCTCAGGCGCCCAGGATAGCTGCACGTTACGTATCACTCGTTCAGGGTGCGGCATCATAATAGTAAAACGCCCATCAGCAGTGGTAACCCCTGCTATCCCTTGAGGACTTCCATTGGGGTTAAACGGATACTGCTCCGTACGTTGCCCTCGGTTATCAGTGTAATGCAGTACCGTGTGTACTTGTTCCGCATTGCCTTGACGAGCAAAATTTGCGTAGCCTTCGCCATGGGACACCACGATAGGCAAGCGGGTGCCCGCCATTCCTTGTAAGAAAATCGAAGGCGAATCAGCAATTTCCACAGAGGCCAAGCGAGCTTCGTATTTCATGGATTGGTTCGCAGTAAACAAAGGCCAGTGCTCTGCTCCCGGTATCATGGGTGCTAGTGCAGCCATCATCTGGCAACCATTACACACACCCAATGCAAAGGTATCCGTGCGCTGGAAAAAATCCGCAAACTGCTCGTTGAGCATCGTATTGAAACGGATAGTACGCGCCCAACCTTGCCCGGCGCCTAATACATCGCCGTAACTAAAGCCACCGGCCGCTACAATCCCTTTTAAATCATCCAAGCGACGACGGCCACTGAGCAAATCAGTCATGGGCAAGTCAATCACCTCGAATCCGGCCTGATCAAACGCCCATGCCATCTCTAGTTGACTATTGCTGCCTTGCTCACGCATCACGGCAATTTTGGGTTTAGCCCCCGTTTGGATATAGGGTGCGGCAATGTTTTCTTGGGGATCAAAGTCCACCTGTGCGTTAAGCCCAGGGTCATTAACATCATCCCACAAAGCTAGTTCGGCATCCGCGCTTTCTGGGTTGTCACGCAAACGCATCATCTGATGCGTCATGGCTGACCACGCTTTACCAAGCTCGGCACGTGCTATCTCATACACACACTGCCCATCACGATAAATTGCGATGGTATCGGTGGTGTTTGGTTTACCAATCACATGTGAGCAAGCCGACAGCCCCGCTTCGCGTAGCTGCTGTAGCACCTGATCACGCTGCGCGGCGGGAACCTGAATAACCGCCCCAGCTTCTTCGTTGAAGAGCGCTTTTAAGGTTAGCTCATCACGCTGCACAGCTACTTGGTCCGCACGGATTTTAAAATCCCCCCAATCCGCCGCATGCGGATCGATGGTAAGCATATCGATATTAAGCGCCACACCGGTGTGACCAGCAAAGGCCATCTCTGCTACCGTTGCCAACAGGCCACCATCGGACTTATCGTGATAGGCCCAGATCAGCCCCTGATCCGCTAACTGGCGTAGCACTTGGGCAAAAGCTTTTAAAAGCGCTGCATTCGTAAAATCAGGTGTTTGCTGCCCTACTTGATTAAAGGCGTGACACAGTACCGACCCCGCCATGCGTTGCTGCCCTTCGGCCAGATCAATAAAGATCAATACACTGTCAGCATCGGTTTTTAGCTCTGGTGTAAGGGTTTTACGTACATCGCCCACTTGTGCAAAAGCCGTAACCACCAAGGATACGGGGGCAATGACATCTTGTTCATTGCCTTGCTCATCTTGCCATGCGGTGCGCATCGACAATGAATCTTTGCCTACAGGGATCGCAAGACCCAGCTCTTGGCACCACTGGCTAACTGCCGTAACTGTGTCAAACAAAGCGGCATCTTGTCCCTCGACTCCACATGCAGCCATCCAGTTAGCCGAGAGCTTCACATCCTCAAAGCTGCGTACATCACTCGCTAGTAGGTTAGTCATGGCCTCTGTCACAGCCATTCGCCCTGAGGCCGGCGCATCAAACACCGCTATTGGGCTGCGCTCACCCATAGCCATTGCTTCGCCACGCACCTGCTCAAAATCTGCCAAGGTCACGGCACAATCCGCCACCGGAATCTGCCATGGACCAACCAACTGGTCACGACTGCATAGTCCCCCTACACTGCGATCGCCAATCGTAATCAAAAAGTTTTTGTTGGCTACCGTAGGATGACGCATTACACGCCAAATGGCTTCCTCTAGCGCAATAGCGGGTAAATCTAATTCGCCTTGAATAGGCTGCGTACGTGTCACATCGCGCAACGTGCGAGGAGGCTTGCCAAGGATAACCTCTAAGGGCATGTCTACAGGAGCTGGGGTTTGCGCCGTTGCCTTGGCCGGTGCATAACCAGGAATCCCTTCACCATAGGTAACACGCAGTTGACGCTCCTCGGTAGCGACCCCAACCACCGCCCATAAACAGCGCTCGCGCTCGGCGATAGCTTTAAAGCGCTCTAGGTCTTTAGGATCAATGGCTAACACATAGCGCTCTTGCGACTCGTTACACCAAATTTCAGCAGGTGATAAACCGGATTCCTCTAAGGGCACATGTGTAAGATCAAAAATCGCCCCGCGCTCCGCATCATTCACGAGTTCAGGGAAAGCATTAGACAGCCCACCTGCTCCCACATCATGAATCGCAATAATCGGGTTGTTATCACCTTGCTGCCAACAGCGATCAATCACCTCTTGGGCACGGCGCTGCATCTCAGGGTTACCGCGCTGCACAGAGTCAAAGTCCAACTCTGCTAAGTTCACCCCTGATGTCATACTAGAGGCCGCTCCGCCCCCCATGCCAATGCGCATCCCTGGGCCACCGAGCTGTATTAACAACGCTCCCACCGGCAACGGATCTTTATGCGTTTGGCGGTCATCAATAGAACCCAAACCACCTGCAATCATGATGGGTTTATGATAGCCCCAGTGCTGCCCAGCAATGGTCTGCTCAAAACTGCGCACATATCCTAAAAGGTTTGCTCGCCCGAACTCATTATTAAACGCGGCTCCCCCTAAAGGTCCCTCGGTCATAATATCTAAGGCTGTAGCAATACGCTCCGGAAAGCCAATGGAGTCTTTTTCCCATGGCTCGGGCATATCAGGAAACTGCAAGTGAGAAACGGTATAACCGGTTAAACCAGCTTTGGGCCGAGAGCCCCGTCCGGTCGCCCCTTCATCTCGGATTTCCCCACCTGACCCCGTGCCTGCTCCCGGATAGGGGGCAATAGCGGTAGGATGGTTGTGCGTTTCCACTTTCATCAAGGTATGGATTAAGCCTTGATAGGACGTATAAGCGCCCTTAGCTTCTGCATCAGGCAGGCTCGCATAAAAGACTTTAGCTGGCCCGCCCTCCATAATGGCGGCGTTATCCGAATACGCGACTACTGTTTTACGTGGTTGGGCCGCATGGGTTTCGCGGATCATACCAAACAACGTTTTATCTTGGGGCTGACCGTCTATCACCCATTGTGCATTAAAAATTTTGTGGCGGCAGTGCTCACTGTTTGCTTGCGCAAACATCAAAAGCTCCACATCATGGGGATTACGCCCTAGCTTTTTAAAGGCGGCGTATAAATACTCGACCTCGTCCTCGGACAAGGCGAGCCCCATACTACGATTGGCCTCGACCAAGGCTTCTAAGCCTTGCCCTAGAATATCAACCGACTGCATCGCCTTGGGCGGCAGCTCTTGGAATAACGCCTGACCATCAAACTGCTGATCCACGACGCTTTCTGTCATGCGGTCATGTAACTGAGCAGCGAGCTGTTGCAGTTGCTCAGCACTGAGATTTTTCGCACCAAGCATGCCGCGTACAGGATCCAGCACATAACGAATTCCGCGCTCTATACGACGCACTTGAGTCAGTCCACAATTGCGTGCAATATCCGTTGCCTTGCTGGCCCACGGCGAAACCGTACCCAAACGCGGCACAACGCGCAACACAAGCTGATCTTTAGTTTGGGTGGCTGGGTCATAAGCAGGAAGCCCATCATCCAGCAAAGCAGTCAAGCGCTGATGCTGATCCGTATCTATGCCGGACGTTTCTGTCCAGACATAATACTCGTAATAAGCAGCAATCTGCTGAACAGGTAAACCCAAGGATTGAAAACGTTGCAAAAGGCGCGCGCTTTGAAAAGCGGGCAATGCGGAAGAACCGGAGAAATAAAGAATGGAGGACACGATGTGAGTCAATGCAAAAGTGTTATAAATGCACGCTATTTTAACCACAATCCAAAAAAATGGGGGTTTTTACGCAGTGCGGACTTTGTTTTTTCCTATGTTTGAAGGCTGTCATAGGACAAAACACCACAAAATTTATTTTACGTCATCCGCGCTCAAGTCTGTTGGCTCATCTGGATAGTGAATTTCCAAAACATCCAGCTCCTGAAGACCACCCGGCGTTCGTAAGGTCACCACATCCCCTTCTTGGGCTTTTAACAAAGCTCGTGCTACAGGAGAGATCCAGCTGATTTTGCCGTTCAATGGGTCAGCCTCGTCTACCCCGACTATGGTTACCGTAAATTCTTCACCTTCTTGGTCACTATAAACTACCGTGGCACCAAAAAACACACGATCGCGATTCGGTTGCAGCGCAGGATCTACCACTTCGGCGATCTCCAATCGCTTGGTTAAAAAACGAATGCGTCGATCAATCTCTCGCAAGCGCTTTTTGCCATAAATGTAATCCCCATTTTCAGAGCGATCACCATTTGAAGCGGCCCATGACACCACTTGCACCACATCAGGTCGCTCCACATTTAGTAAGTGCTTAAGCTCAGCTCGCAAGGCTTTATAGCCTGAAGCAGTGAGGTAGTTCTTTGTTCCAGCGGGTAGCGCTACTGCCTCGGGCACGAGGTCGTCATCCTGATTATCGGCATCCTCTTTAACAAAAGCTTTACTCATGAATGCTCTCCTTATGATAGCCAACGCTGCCAAATCGGCGTTAAGCCGGGCGGCAATGCTGGCAACTTACCTAAATCCATACGGCCCTCTCCAGGTCCATGAAAATCCGAACCGCACGAGGCCTCAAACCCAAACCGTTTAGCCACCTGGGCATAATGTTCATATTGTGCAGGTGCATGGCTACCGGTTACCACTTCAATCCCCTCGCCCCCTAATTCCTTAAAAGTAGAAAACAGCAAATCAAATTGCAGCGGATCAAACGCATAACGCCCTGGGTGAGCGATCACTGCAACCCCACCAGCCTCGTGAATCCAACGCACGGCATTTTCTAATTTTGCCCACTGCATAGGAACAAAGGCAGGGCCGTCCTCACCCAAGTAGCGATCAAATACTTCTTTAATCGAAGCGCAATGCCCCGACTCCACTAAAAACCGCGCAAAATGTGTTCTAGAAACCAGCTCTGGATTGCTCGCAAAAGGGATAGCCCCCTCTAAGGCATCAGCAACCCCTAAATCGGCTAAGGCTTGGGCCATTTTTATGGCACGCTGTTTGCGCCCTGAGCGCACATAACGTAATGCATCCACTAACGGTAAATGTGTGTAGTCAATGCCCAAACCTACAATATGCACTGTTTTATTTAACCATGTCACCGAGATCTCTACTCCCGGTACAAAACGTATACCAAGCTGTTCTGCCGTGGCTTGTGCTAACGCTAAACCACCCACCTCGTCATGATCGGTCAACGCCCAAAGCTCCACCCCATTTTGGTAAGCACGCTGCGCAACCTGATCCGGCGTCAATACCCCATCTGATATCGTTGAATGACAATGTAGGTCTACGTTCATGATTTAACCCTGTAACAAGAATTGCTGCAGCCGCTGCTGTTGATCCGCTTGCATAAATGTTGGTGCATGCCCCACCTGAGCCACCTCGTATAATTGTGCTTGAGGGTGCTGCGCTAGCATTTTTTCTGCACTTTGCTCTGATAGTAAATCAGATTGCTGCCCACGTACAATCAGCACCTGATCAGGCAAAGAGCGATATGCCTGCCATAAAAGCTGTGTTGTTTGCTCTAGTACGGCATCATTTAACGTATTCGGTGCCGCAAACTGCTGCTGAAAAGGTACAGCAATACGCAAATCATAGGCTTGCTGCCAGCGCCCCGCTTTTTCTTGGAAAACATACCGTGCCAAATGCTCCCATTGAGCTTGGTTATGCTCACCAAACGCCGCCCAGCGTTGCTTAGCTTGCTCCACCGCTTGCTCAAATGTATCAAAAACCAAAGGCTCCCCCACATACTGTCCGATACGCGCTAATCCCTGAGGGTTAAGCTCCGGCCCTACATCATTTAACACCATTTTACGCAAAGGAATGGGGTTATGTGGTGCAGACTGCAACGCGTAATTCAGCCCTAACCCAATGAGTCCTCCCATGGATGTACCAAACCAATCTAATACTTCAGGCTGCAGGCGCGCCAACAGCGTAAAAATATCAGCTACATATTGAGGCACCGTGTAATACGTTGGGTCGAGCAGCCAATCCGAGCTTCCGCGCCCCACAATATCTGGACACACGACTCGATAATAAGGACTTAAGGCTTGCGCCAGCGCATCAAAATCACGCCCAGTACGCAATAAGCCATGCACGCACAACAGTATTTTAGAGTTATTGGGGTCTCCCCACTCCCAGTAGCTCATGCGATGGACTCCAGCAGGACTGACACAAGTAACAAAGTGACGTCGTGGTAAGGCGGTATTTGGCATAGCTGCATTCCCCAAAAAAAAAGGCGGGTCACCCCGCCTATAATTAATCATGCCGTTTTACTGTACTAAATATAGCTGAGGTGCTTCTAACATTTTACGCATGTCCTGTATGAACGAGGCCGCATCATAACCATCAATAAAACGGTGATCAAAAGAGGAGGATAAATGCATCAAGGTACGGATTTGTATCTGTCCCTCTACCACAACCGGCTGTTGCATCTGTCGGTTTACTCCAATGATGGCGACCTCTGGCGCATTGATAATGGGTGTTGCCATCACACCGCCCAACGCCCCTAAACTGCTAATCGTTATTGTGGACTTAGCCGCCAAGGACTGTTGTCCTTGTTGTGCTTGCTGCGCCAAGTCACGGATCTGCTCGGCCATTTGCCAAAAATCCAGGTGTTGCGCAAACTCCAATACCGGAACCATCAGCCCTTGATCGGTTTGAGTGGCCACGGCAACGTGTATTGCCTCATATTGTTGTAGCTGCTGCGTTTTTTCATCATAACGGGCATTTAAATGTGGGTGTTTTTTTAGGGCCAAACACATAGCACGAATCAAAAACGGCAACAAAGTTAAACGTCCGCGGCTTTGCTCCCATTGCTGATTAAGCTGCTGACGCCATTGCTCTAAAGCCGTCACATCAACGCTTTCCACATAGGTAAAATGTGGAATATTTTGTGTGGACTCCAGCATTTTTTTCGCAATCTGTCGACGCAACCCACGCACAGGAACCGTGGTGACCGAATCGTGTTTCTCGCGAGCAAAGCTACTCTTTTGTTCAGCAAAACCAACCAAATGTTGATCAAGGTCTGCGTGATGTATGCGCGTTTTACCTAACCGCTGTGCCAAGGCGACCAAATCCACCGACAACTCCGCTGCTCGCTTACGCACAGCAGGCGAAGCTTGTACGGTCTGCAGCAAACGTTCATGGGGGGTTGTGGCGGGGACAAATGCGGGTGTCGTTGTAATTGCCTCAGGGGATTCCGATTCAGAGTCTGATACTGCTGTTGCTGTCTCCACATGAGCCCCCTTTGAAGATGCCTGCCCTGTTTCAGCTGTTGACGCTGTTGCCACCGTTTCTGTCGACAAGGCGATCTGCACAAGATCCGCCCCCACCGCTAATAAATCCCCGGGAGCGCCACCTAAATGTGTCACCTCTCCAGTGACTGGAGACGTGATCTCTACCGAGACCTTATCCGTCATGACACTGGCGACATTTTGATCTTCTGTCACCCTATCTCCAACCCCCACAAACCACTCAACTAACTCGACCTCTGTGATGCCTTCGCCAATGTCAGGAATTTTAATACTGTAGTTTGACATGGTTATATCTCCTTCATCACAGACTGATAAGCCGCAATAACACGCTGAGGCCCAGGGAAATAATCCCATTCATGCGCATGTGGATAGGGCGTATCCCAGCCCGTTACACGCACAATAGGGGCTTCTAAAAAATAAAAACAATGCTCTTGCACCAAGGCGCTAAGTTCCGCACCAAAGCCGGATGTGCGGGTGGCTTCGTGTAAAATCACACAACGCCCTGTTTTTTGCACCGACTCAGCAATCGTCGCTATATCCACTGGCCAAATAGTGCGTAAATCTATAATCTCTGCGTCAATCTGAGCCTCTTCAGCCGCAGCCAAAGCCACATGTACCATCGTGCCATAAGCTAATACCGTCAGAGCCTGCCCTTCTCGCCGAACCGCAGCTTGGTCTAGTTTAGTGTGGTAATAGCCTTCTGGAACCTGCGCTAAAGGGTGATCACGCCATGACTGTAACGCGCGCTCATGATACCCATCAAAAGGACCGTTATAAAGTCGCTTGGGCTCTAAAAAAATGACGGGGTCGGGGGACTCAATGGCAGCGATCAATAACCCTTTAGCTTCCAAGGGGTTAGATGGCATAACCGTACGCAACCCGGCAATATGGGTAAAAATAGCCTCTGGGCTTTGACTGTGGGTTTGTCCACCATAGATTCCCCCTCCGACGGGCATCCTAATTGTCACGGGAGCAGTGAAATCATTCGCTGATCGATAACGAATACGAGACAACTCAGAAACAATTTGATCCATCGCGGGGTAAAAATAATCACCAAACTGAATTTCCACCACGGGTGTTAAGCCATACGCTGCCATCCCTACCGCGGTGCCAACAATACCGCTTTCTGAAATGGGCGCATCAAAAACCCGTTGCTTTCCGTATTTGGCCTGTAGCCCCTCTGTGGCCCTAAACACCCCACCAAAATAGCCAACATCCTGACCATACAGCACCATATTCGCATCTCGCTGCATCATAATATCAAGGGCTGAACGAATAGCTTGCAGCATACTAAGTGATTGTGTCGTCATAAGCCCTCCCTGAACTGTTGCTCCTGTTGCTGTAAATGCCAGGGTTTCTCAAAATAAACGTCATCAAACATCGCCATAGCGTGTTTTTTGTGTGCCTCTTGCATGGTTCCGCCCATCGCCTCGGCTTGTTTTTGTGCCTCCAACACTTGTTGCTCTGCGTCTTTAAGCAGCGCCTGATGCTGCTCCTCGGACCAGTGACCCTGCTGCACTAAATAGGTCTTTAAACGCTG
This sequence comes from Paenalcaligenes sp., assembly GCF_030152715.1. Taxonomy (NCBI): domain Bacteria; kingdom Pseudomonadati; phylum Pseudomonadota; class Betaproteobacteria; order Burkholderiales; family Alcaligenaceae; genus Paenalcaligenes; species Paenalcaligenes sp. The sequence continues at coordinate 9,389 of NZ_JASLIX010000132.1, read as the reverse complement.
AATAGGACAACCTAAAGGAAAATGCTGCCACTCATCATTCGGACGGTATTTGGACGGATCATCAGAGCTGGAATGAGGGCCTGCTCTATAGGTCACCCATTCAATTAAAGTGGGCCCCCCATTATGACGCGCGCGTTCTGCGGCCCAAGCTGAAGCTGCCAAACAGGCCAAAAAGTCATTGCCATCGACCCGTAAAGCCGCCAACCCCATGCCTACGCCTCGAGCAGCAAATGTATTATCCATTCCTCCTGCGATGGCTTGAAAAGTGGAGATGGCCCATTGATTATTCACCACATTAAGAATCACAGGTGCGTTGTAGACTTGAGCAAATAAAAGGGCCGTATGAAAGTCACCCTCTGCAGTCGCGCCATCCCCAATCCAGGAGGCGGCGATTTTTGTATCGCCCTTAATTGCCGATGCCATGGCCCACCCCACCCCTGTAAGAAAACGGGTTGCCAGATTCCCTGATAATGAGTAAAAGCCATAATCTTTATAGGAGTACAACACCGGTAATTGACGTCCTTTAAGCGGGTCACAGCTATTGGAGTAAAGCTGACACATTAGATCGCTTAAAGGCATATGTTGCGCTAATAAAATACCCAGCTGACGATAAGAGGGAAACTGCATATCTCCCGGCTGCAACATCAAAGTTTGTGCGGTGCTAATAGCTTCCTCGCCATAAGACTGAGTGTAAAAGGTGAGTTTTTTTTGTCTTTGCGCATGGAACATGCGTGCATCAAAGGCTCGAACTAGCACCATGGTTTTTAAGCCATGTAAAAGCAAATCGGGCTCGGTATGCAACGCCCACGGCCCTATGGCTTGCCCCTCGTCGTCTAACACGCGCACTAAGCCTTGTGACAAGTCAGGCAGCTCAGCAAAAGGCGTTAAGGGATCGGGGCGGGGCGCTGCGCCAGCTGGCTGCAGGCGTAAATAAGAGAAATCCGAAGGTGTGCCCGGACGCGCAGGTGGCTCCGGCACCCGAAGGTGTAAAGAAGGGCTTTGTCTCATCGCTACCTCGTGAAAGATCTTGTGGAAATTTCAACTTTTGTTGTGTTTATTGGATTCGCCTTTTGGGCTTTATTCCACTGTACCGCACTGAAAAAAACACACACCTAGGAATTACCCTTTATCGATAAAAACCTATCGGATTTTGCCAGTAGCGTGCTCGCTGCCGCCGCTCTGTGTTCATATGCAACCCTGAAGCCAAAGAGGTGACCACCACTGCTCCCTCATGATCCGTACGCAAAAACGCTGCACCTGCTGCTTGCCAACGCTGTTCCACTTGAGGGTGTGGGTGAGAAAAACGGTTCCACCACCCCACTTGCGCTATCGCCAACTGAGCTTGTAATGAATCCACCCACAGTGAGCTAGAGGATGTTTTTGAGCCATGGTGTCCCACCACAACCACCTCATGCGGTGAAATCCCCGCTTGCACAAGATTTTTTTCTTGCTCTAAGCCAATATCCCCTGTTAATAATGCCCGGTGATATGCGCCCTGCACACTCAGCACACAGCTTTGCGCATTTTTATCTGCCTTAACTCGCCCGTTCAATATCTTCTTATCCGGCCATAAAAAGGCAAAACGTACACCATCAATAACCCACTGCTCTCCACGCGTGCAAGCGTTCAGCGCTATGGGTAGAGACAAGTCCGGAGCTGCTAGCAGTCGAGACTCTCTTTTTAAATGAGCATCTACATCAAATGAGCTATATATTTGATCCACCTGCACCCTCTCTATTACACTACGACTCCCGCCCACATGATCTAAGTCCGCATGTGACAAAACTAAGTGATGTATGCGATTTTTACCTAGGCTCCGTAAATAAGGCACAACTACCCGTCCACCCATATCCTGATCACGGCTTTGGCGCATACCGGTATCAAACAACACCACACTATTGGCTGTTTCTATCAATATGGCACTGCCTTGCCCCACATCCAGCGCATGCAAGCGCCATGCGCCTTCGGGTAGCGTAGGGGAGCGCCAAAACAGAGTAGGCAAAACCAGCAACCACCCTAACCAAGCTAAAGGTAAAGCTCGTAGCCATAGCGCCACGCCTATACCGATTACGCTAGCACCAAGCACCCAAACCGGAGCACGCGAAGCCGGTAGACTTGCTAAATCGTGCTCGCCCAGCACCACCGTCAGCTCCATATTTAAAGTTAAAAGCTGATGGCATAGCCACAACACAGCCTCGGTTAACTGGGTCCACGGGCCCAGGCTAAGTAAAGCAAACAATAACGCCAAAGGGGTAATCAATAGCCCAATTAAAGGAATCGCATATGCATTGGATAATGGCGAAACCAAAGACATCTCAAAAAACAGAAAAGCCAAGGGTGGCAAAAGCGCCACTGTAATCATCAGCTGCCAAATAGAAGCTGTTTTCCACTGTGCCCAGTGCTTTCTCCAGCCTTGAACCTGCCCCTGCCACAATGCCAGCCCACTCCATTGTGCGCAAGCCACCAAAACCAATACCGCTCCAAACGACAGCCAAAAACCGCTCGCTAAAATCGCCCAAGGGTCAAAGACCAACACCAGCACGACGGCCACAGCAATAATCTGCGTCATGCTTAAAGGCAAACGCAGCAATAAGCTAAAGACGGCCACCCCAAACATCATAAAGGTACGACGTGCTGGCACCTCCCAACCTGCTGTAAGGCTATATAGACCCGCCACCACAAACGCTAAAACACCAGCGACAATCGCCGCAGGCATCCGCTCCGTCAACGCGTGCCCGCGCCACGTAAAACGACGCCAACACCATGCAAAGGCCACGGCACTCACTGAAGCGAGCAAGGTAACATGGCTACCACTAATAGAAACCAGATGCGTAAGCCCAGTGCGATTAAAAATCAACCAATCCTGTGGGCTAATACTGGCTTGATCGCCAATGGATAAAGCTAAAATCACACCCCCCCAACGTAAATCACGCACATACGGCAGCATTGCCTCGCGTAAATGATGACGCCATCGCTGCGCCCAAACCTCAATACTATGTTGCTCTGGTCTATCTGCAAGCAGCACGGGGGTACCCCGCACTGTACCCACGGCGCGCACACCTTGCGCAAACACATACCCCTCATAATCAAACGCGTAAGGGTTACGTAGCCCATGTGGACTTTTTAAAAACGCAGTAAGCTGCCAAACCTGACCCGGTTTGATTTCAGGAAAATCATACGCTTTCGCTTGCGCATAAGGCCCGCCCCACTCTTTGACATTCCAACTTAACGCTATCGTACTTGGTACACCCTGTGGCTGTGCCCCAAGCACTGTGGCGATAAAATAACGGCGATCCGGAGCCAGGCGTACCAAACTCTGCACCTGTACGCGCAATTTAAATGGTTTATTTTGTTCATGGGCTGGAAGCTGATCGACCAGCACCTGCGCAATCTGATAATGGGTATACGCCCATGCACCTAACACCACAGCTAGGCTGACAACCCAAAAGCGATATGTAAACCTGCTACGCCACGCCCACAGCAAACAACCCAAACAAACTAAAGCCGCCACGAACTGCTGAGTGGCGGACGCTACTTCTGCCGCCTGATGCACACATAAAACCGTCGCGGCGTATAGAGCTGCTAATAACCGACCTTGCACCTTTGCCCTCCTTGTTTTATCAACATATAAAAAAAACGCACCCAATGGGTGCGTAAAGAGGGGAAAATGCGCCTACGTAATTATGCGTAGCGCTGTTGGTGCCACTGGCTTAGGCGGGGCAAAACGCGCATAGCCGTGTGCGTGGTTTGTTGTGCAATTTGTTCAAAAGGCTCCTGACGTAACTGCGCCAGGGCCAAAGCAATGCCTCGTAACTCTTGCGGCCGATTGTATTGTTCAGGGTTCTCTTTTGGACGTAACCAGGCAGGGGGAATATCCGGTGCATCCGTTTCTAAGACTATATGGCGCAGTGCCGTATCACTGGCTAAGCGACGAATCTGTTTAGCCCGCGTAAACGTCATCGCGCCCCCTATACCTAGCACAAAACCTAAGTCGATAAACTGTTGCGCTTGCTGATAGCTACCATTAAACGCATGCGCAATACCGGTTAACTGATGGCGACGCAAGGATTTTAAAATCAAATCCTGTGAACGCCGCACATGCAGCAAAACAGGCAACTGGTAGCGTTGCGCCAGCTGTAACTGCGCCTCGTAAAAATGGATTTGTTTACTACGTAGCGGCTCTTGAGTTAGCTCTGGCACAAAAAAATCCAAGCCTATTTCCCCAATTGCTACGAAGCGGGCATCGTCTAATGCCTGCTCTACCTGTTTTTCTAATAGCGTTAAATCGTGCAAGGTCGCTTGGGCTACATACAAAGGATGAATGCCTAATGCATACACCAAGCTCGGGTCGGTTTGCGCCAACTGCTGTACAACAGAAAAATTAGCGGCCTCTACCGCTGGTATGACAATATAGTCAACCCCCTGTTGCCGAGCAGCACGCACTAAATCGGCCGGTGTTTCCCGAAATATCGGAGCATCTAAATGACAATGCGTATCGATTAACATCCGTTTAATATACCTTGATCCATAGCAAGTTGGCGATGAGCTAACGCGGCCAATGCCGGATCATGTGTAACAATAATAAACGCAATATGGAACTCTGCATTCATTCTTTGCAGTAGGCTAAACATTTCCTGTGCCGTTTCTCGATCTAAGTTGCCTGTGGGCTCATCCGCAAGCACACATGCAGGGCGGGTAACCAAAGCACGGGCCAAGGCAATCCGCTGCCGCTCCCCACCAGATAACTGCCCGGGATAGTGGTCTTGGCGGTGCGCCAGGCCAACTTGCTCAATCATCTTTTGCGCTTCAGCACGTGCCTGCGCTCGTGGTAAACGTCGTACGATTAATGGCATAGCCACATTATCAAGCGCTGTAAATTCGGGCAGCAAGTGATGAAACTGATAGACAAAGCCTAATGATTGGTTACGAATTTGACTGCGCTGCTTCTCGCTTAACCCCTCTGTGTTTTGCCCCTGAACTCTCAAAATGCCCTGATCCGGCCGGTCTAATAACCCCAGCACATGGAGCAACGTACTTTTTCCCGAACCTGACGCCCCCACAATGGCTACCATTTCACCGGCTTTCACTCGCAGATTAACATCCCGTAATACCTCGACCCGCGTGTTTCCATCCTCGTAGTGACGCTGGAGACGCTGAGCATCAATAACCACATCCGTTTTAATCATGTCGCAACACCTGTGCTGGCTGTAAGCGCGAAGCGCGCCAACTTGGATAAATAGTGGCTAACAAAGCCAATACTAAAGACGTCACCCCAATCACTGCCATATCAGTAATTTGCGGATTAGAGGGGAGCTCGCTAATAAAATAAATCTGTTGGGGCAAGAACTCAAACCCCAAAAGATTTTCAATAAAGGGAACAATCACACCCACGTTATAGGCCACCAAAGCCCCTAACCCCACTCCTATCACTGTTCCCAGCACACCAATAATGGCCCCTTGCACCAAAAAAATCCGCCCAATTTCCCGCGGTGTTGCCCCCAAGCTGCGTAAAATCGCAATGTCGCTCCGTTTGTCTTTGACTGCCATCACCAACGAGGACAATAAATTAAAAGCCGCTACAGCAATAATTAACGTCAATATCAAAAACATCATCCGTTTTTCTGTTTGTACTGCTGCAAACCATGTGCGATTATTTTGAGTCCAGTCACTCACTAGGACTTGTGCTGGCATCTGCTGCGCAATTTGTGCGGCAACCTGAGGGGCTTTTTGCATGTCTTTGATGCGTAAACGCACCCCACTATTACCACTGTCTCTAAACACGCGCGCCGCATCCTGATAATGGATAAAAGCTAAGGAGGCGTCATACTCATAATGCCCCGAGGAATATAAGCCCACCACCTTAAACTGACGCATACGCGGCGTAAACCCAGCCGGAGAAATCGAGCCCTGTGGCGCAAGAACCATTAAGCTATCCCCCACCGTGACCCCCAAGGCATGGGCTAACTGGTTTCCCAACACAATACCAAAATCGCCCTCTTTCAAAGCACTAAGCTGGCTCACCACCATCTGTTTTCCCACATCGGACACTTCGTTATCTCGTGTCGGGTCAATACCACGAACCTGTACGCCACTGAGCCTGTCTCCCCGTGCTAACATAGCTTGTGCCGCCACAAAAGGCGCCGCCCCCGTTACGTTTGTATTATGTTTGGCCTGATCAGCTAATGCTTGCCAATGTGTCAAGACGTCTTGATGACTACTACCACTCACATATAATTCAATATGCGGCAATACCGACAGCATGCGGTCTCGCACTTGGGTCTGAAAGCCGTTCATGACCGATAACACGATAATCAGCGCGGCCACGCCAAGTGCTATCCCAGCCATTGAGCTTGCGGCGATAAAAGACACAAAGCGGTCTTTACGCTTATTTGCTCGGCGCCCTAAGCCTGCAATACCCGCATAGCGCGCGCCAATCCAAAATTCATAAAACATAGATTCTACCGTTAATGATTGCAGCCAATTCCTGTATTTTACTGACTGATAGTTTACCCCCCGCCCCAATGGCGGCGGAACTACTTAAACAGCTGCCCAAGCATGCACCCCAGTTGGTGCAGTATTTTGACCAATGCCAAAGCACAATTCAATCCTTTCCTATCCATCAAAGCCGATGCGTGGCAGAAGAAGCGTGGCAAATCGAACAGGGCCAATGGCATTCTGCTAAAGCAAAGCATAACGCAGCTCTAGCGCTTTTGTTAGCACAACAGCAACAAAAACCACTCGCTCCTGCCCATGAGCCATTTTGGTTGGTGGAGCTGGTGCATATTGCCCCAGCCCGCGACGGCGCCGCCCTCATCCCTGCCTCTGACTTACATATAGACCAAGCACACAGCCAGCAGCTTTTGCAAAGCGCGCAAACCCTATGTGAAGGCACGCCTTTTCAGCTCCAGCCCTGGTCTACCACGCACTGGCAGCTTCATACAAACATCGACTTACCTGCCCATTTTGCCAGCAGCGCTCTAGTCAGCCGTACTGCGGTCAATGCATGGTGGGATCAAGATCATGCCACACGTGACTGGCGCCGCTTTGTCAATGAACTGCAAATGCTCTATTTTGATCACCCCGTGAATCAGCAGCGTCAAAGCCAAGGGCTGGTCGCCGTTAATAGCTTATGGCCCTTAGGCGGTCTCGCTCCTTCGGCGTGGCAAGCAGACAGCGTACCTCTACGCCTAGCTACGCTGTCTGACGCGGCCTTACGTCAAGACTGGGGACTATGGCTGCATCAGCTTCAAGAACTAGAGAAAACACTGATGCCGTTACTCGCTCACTCCCCCACGCTGGTACTCAGCAATCTTGATCATATTATGACGCTCACGCCAACGACACCTCGCTTTTGGCGACGTTTTTTCCCATCCACCCCAACCTGGAGAAACCATTGGCTCGCCCAATCCTAGTCCCTCGCCCCCAATACCCAGAAACTGCCCACGCCCTTGAGCAACAGGGACTGCACCCTTTATTAGCTCGTTTATATGCAGCGCGTGATGTGCACACGATCCAAGAAACGCAATATCGCTGGCAGCACTTACTTGCCCCCCATAGTCTGCATCACATCCAGCAGGGCGCACAACGATTGGCTGATGCTATTGAGGCGCAAGAACGCATTGTAATTGTGGCCGATTACGACTGTGACGGAGCCACAGCTTGTGCTGTAGCCATGCGTGCATTGACAGAGCTAGGGGCCGATGTGGATTATTTTGTTCCAAACCGCTTTGAAACGGGATACGGCTTATCGCCCGAGGTCGTCCATTTAGTCTGCCAGCACCCTAACGGCAAACCGGATCTAATCATTACGGTAGATAACGGTATTGCTAGTGTAGAAGGCGTGGCCGTGGCCAATCAAATGGGAATCCAGGTCCTAATTACTGACCATCACTTGCCCGGCGATACGCTACCCGATGCCGTCGCGATCATTAACCCCAGCCTTCCAGCTTGCGGCTTCCCCTCTAAGCACCTTGCTGGGGTTGGAGTCATTTTTTATTTAATGCTAGCTGTACGCGCTGAAATGCGCGAGCGAGGCGCTTTTGATGTCGAGTACCAGCCACGCTTTGATCAACTCGCTGATATTGTCGCCCTTGGAACAGTCGCTGATGTGGTCAAACTGGACGCGAACAACCGCTTACTTGTTGCCCAAGGACTAAAACAAATTCGTGCCGGTCGCGCCCACCCTGGCATTCAAGCCCTCTTTCATATCGCTGGCCGACAAACAGAGCAAGCCAATGCATTTGACTTGGGGTTTGCGGTCGGACCACGTATTAATGCGGCTGGACGTCTAGCCGACATGAGCATCGGTATTCGCTGCTTATGCAGTGACGACCCCTTAGAAGCCATGGAGCTAGCTAAAGAATTAGATCGTATTAATCAAGAACGACGCCATATCGAAAGCCAGATGCACCAAAGTGCTCTGCACGCTGCGGAACAGCTTATGCAACTAAAGCCAAGCGCTAGCGTTTGCGTATATCAACCCGACTGGCATCAGGGGGTGGTGGGCTTAGTGGCTTCTCGGCTTAAAGAAAAATACTGGCGCCCTACTATCGCATTTGCCCCAGGTGAAAATGGTGAATTAAAAGGATCTGGACGCTCGGTCCCCGAGGTTCACCTACGCGATGTGCTGGACTTGGTTTCTAAAAAACACCCTTCACTCATTTTGAAATTTGGTGGGCACGCCATGGCCGCAGGATTAAGCATTCATGCAAACCGCCTTGCGGACTTCATTCCAGCCTTTGAACAAGCTGTCATTGAGTTCAGCGGCAAAACCTCCTTTGACCCCATTATTGAGCATGACGGCTCGTTAGCTTTACAACATATGGATGTTCCCACCGCTCAACAACTCAGTCAAGAAGTCTGGGGAGCCGGTTTTCCCCCTCCTGTCTTTGTCGACGAATTTAATGTGGTGTTTCAACGTGTTCTTAAAGACAAACATCTTAAATTACGCGTTGAGCGTGATGGGGTGATTTTTGATGCGATTTGGTTTAACCACGCCGAGCTCATGGGTGATCGCATTCATATGGCATATCGACTAGAAGTCAACCACTGGAATGGCAACAGCCAAGTCCAGCTCATGGTGGATCACGCGCAAAATAGCTAGTCCTCTCTGACCACCCCGGCGACGCTGGGGTGGAGAGCTAGCGACTATGCTTCTGACTGCCGAGAGGCGTAGAGAATACCACCTACAATCAGTAAAAAGGCAACACCATGATAAACCTCAGGTGCTTGATCCAAAAAGATCATATATAAAATGGCGGCAAACAAGGGCATAAGATTAGCAAAAAAGCCGGCTGTCGCAGGCCCTACTCGCTGCACCCCTAGCCCCCAACAGCGAAAAGCTATAATCGCAGGCCCAATGGCCACATACAACATTGCTAACACCAACC
>NZ_JASLIX010000128.1:0-13716 GCF_030152715.1 Paenalcaligenes sp. | reverse complement strand
GAAACCAGGTGAAACTTTATTATTGTCTGGGAAAATGCTGACTGGGCGCGATGCGGCGCATAAGCGTATTCAAACCATGTTAGCAAAGGGCGAACCACTGCCGGTGGATTTTACTAATCGTGTGATTTATTACGTGGGGCCTGTTGATCCGGTGGGTGACGAGGCCGTTGGTCCAGCGGGGCCAACTACAGCGACGCGTATGGATAGCTTCACAGAGATGATGCTAGCGCAAACGGGGCTGATTGCTATGATTGGTAAAGCAGAGCGTGGTCCCAAAGCCATTGAAGCCATTAAAAAGCATAAATCGGCCTATTTAATGGCGGTTGGTGGGGCGGCGTATTTGGTTTCTAAAGCGATCAAAACGGCAAAAGTAGTGGGTTTTGAGGATTTAGGTATGGAAGCCATTTACGAGTTTGAGGTCAAAGACATGCCGGTAACGGTGGCAGTAGATGCAACGGGTGAGTCCGTGCATCAAACCGGACCAGCGCATTGGAAAGAAATGATTAAAACCATTCCTATTGTCTCAGCCTAATTACCTATTCTAATAAATGCCCCGTCATAGGGGCATTTTTGTATATAAACATATAGCTAAAGTTTATTTATTTAGGTGGTTGACTGTGTGTGAAAATTGAGCCCCATAGTAAGAAAAGTGAACCCTAGTTTTTAGTTTTGGGTGATCTGGTGGAGTGCTTAATGACAAAATTACGTGCGGTATTGGTTTTAACGTTCAGTTTGTGGTGGGGACACGGTTTGTTTGCTGGCCCAGTGGTACAGCCAGTGGTAGATGCATTGACCTTGTCCCAGTTGGTGGATTTGCCTCAGGTGAAAGTGGTGGACATACGTGCAAAAGAAGACTATGAAAAAGGGCATGTTCCACACGCATTGTCTGCGCCGTACGCGTTGTGGCGTGGCCCAGCGAATAATCCGGGACAGTTAATTGAAAAAGACACATTGCAGCAACGAATCCGGCAGTTAGGGCTAAGCGCACAAGATCATGTGATTGTGTATGCAGAAGGGGATAGCCAGACGGATTTTGGGGCCGCGGCTCGCGTATATTGGACATTTAAATATGCGGGGTTAACTCAGTTAAGTGTGCTCAATGGTGGTTACCAACAATGGCAAAAACAAAAGCTCCCTATCAGCAAAGATCCAGTTACCACTGAGGCCAGTGATTTTGTGGTGCAGATCAATGATGCTATTGTGATTTCTCAGCAGGAGCTGCTTGAAAAAATACAGCAGCCAGATGCTTCGTCACAGTGGCTTGATGCGCGCCCAGAGAGCTTTTTTCAGGGGCAAACCAAGGCGCCTACCGCAAGTGTGCCTGGGACGATTGCAGGTGCTAAAAGCGTGCCGCATCAACAGTGGTTCAATACCGATAGTGCCACCTTAAAACCCATCGAAGTCATTCAGAAACAGGTACAGCAGTCTGGTTTAGCTCAAGCACAAGACACCGTGTCATTTTGTAATACGGGACATTGGGCAGCGACCAATTGGTTTGTCTTGTCCGAAATCGCACAATTGCCAAATGTGAAGCTGTATCCAGCTTCACTTGCTGAGTGGACACAGTCTGCTCAAGCGTTGCCCATGGAGCATACCCCAAACCGCTTAGGGCAGATTCGCTTAAAGTTTCAACAGCTATTCAATAATTAGAGATAACAATGAGTCATCGAATATGGTTAACAGGGGCTTTTTCGCTTTTTGCCCTGTTTTTATTATGGTTTGTTTCTATTCGTCAGAGTCTACTCTTTTTAGTAGGTATAGGGCTCGGGGCGGTGCTTGCCGGGGCACGATTTGGGTTTACTACGGGGTGGCGTAATTTAATTAATCAGCGTGATGCCAGTGGAGTATTGGCTCAGCTGGTGTTACTAGCGATTGCGGCCGCTGTGTCTATCCCATTATTAGCCGCCTTTCCAGGTGAGCTGAGCGCTGCCTTAGGTCCTTTGAGTATTAGTTTACTGATCGGGGCATTTGTTTTTGGGGCTGCCATGCAAATCGCCGATGGATGTGGCTCCGGTACTTTATATAAAGCGGGATTAGGTATTCCTTTGAATATGGCCATTTTGCCTATGTTTGCCTTGGGCAGTTTTTTAGGCTCAGCGCATTTAGGCTGGTGGTTAGAGCTAGGCGCTTATCAGCCGGTTAGTCTAGTGAGCACTTATGGCGCGAGTGCGGCGTTATTACTTACTTTTTTAGGCTTAGCTTTGCTTGCTGTGATGAGCTGGCTTTGGTCAAAAACAGCCCCATCGGTGAAAAGCGTGTGGAATAAAACCGCGCTAATCGGAGCGGTATTATTAGCGATTTTGGCCATTCTGAATTTGATTATTGCTGGGCAGCCTTGGGGAGTGGTATATGGATTTGGCCTGTGGGCTGCCAAAATCGCTCAGGCGGCCCATTTATTTGACCCGACGGGAAATGCATTTTGGGGCCAACCTGTGAATGCGCAAGCGCTACAACAATCGGTATTTTTAGATATTACTTCGATTACGAACATTGGGATTCTAGCAGGGGCTTTGTGGATCAGTGCCCGTAAGAACACTGATGCCACCAAAGCGTTAACAACAACGCAGTGGGTGGTGGGCTTAGTGGCTGGATTTTTATTAGGCTATAGCTCACGCTTGGCTTTTGGTTGTAATGTAGGGGCAATGGTCAGTGGTATTTCTACCGGCAGTGTCCATGGTTGGATTTGGGTGGTGATGGCATTTATGGGATCGTTGATCGGTGTACGCATTCGCCGCTACTATGGGTATTGATATGAATAAAGCGTTAAGAACACGTATGGTTGTGTTTTGGGTAGTGCTCTTGGGATTTTTTCTTTGGGACTGGTATCGTTCACCACCCATTAACTTGCGCCTCGAAGCCCCTATTATAGCGATTGGCTCAGGGCAAGCCCCTTCTGGTGGGCATTGCGCAAGCTTTTAACATTTTTTGCATCGAAGGCATTTTTTGATTTGACCCAGTACGTAACAAGCCCCGCCATTCTAGGCGGGGAGAGTATTCATATTAGTGTGGATCGAGCGGTGTAATGGCTTGATCAGCACAAGCCTGAAGCAGCTGTTGTATAGAGCCTTGGGCCAATTGCAGGTTAGGAGCTAGCTCAGCCAAAGGCTGTAAGACAAAAGCCCGCAAATGCATACGGGGGTGTGGAACGATTAAGTCATCGGTCTGAATCGTTTGGTCACCATATAACAATAAATCTAAGTCCAAGGTCCGAGGCGCATTGGTGTAATGGCGCTCACGCCCGTGTTGATTTTCTATAGCCAATAAATGCTGTAATAATTGGTGAGCGCTCAGTCGGGTTTGTAGGCGAGCAACCGCGTTGATATAGTCAGGTCCATCGGCATCAATAGGGGCAGTACGGTAAAAGCCTGATACTTGCACCCCCGAGGTCTCTGGAAGCTGATGCAACGCCTCACACGCATCAAGGAGCGTACCAATGGGGTCACCTAAATTAGCACCTAAGGCGACATAGGCAATAACGGGAGCACTCATGCGTTATCCTGTTTAGATTGATTGGAGCGGCGAGGACGACGGCTACGGCGACGAGGACGTTTTCCTGTGCCTGTACGTGTTGGAGGAGTGCGCTCAGCGATCAATATACTACGATTTTCTGTATCCGCATTGGCGAGATCCATCCACCATTGAGCGTCCACACTGTCAACTTCTTTAACGGCAGCGCGTAATTGTAAAAAGTCCACAGAAGCCCTAAAGCGAGGTTGTTCCATCATACGCCAAATAGCCCGATTATTAACGCGCTCAAAGCGAGTTTGTGTAAACCAGATCTCTCGCATATCTGATTGAAAGCGCTTTTGAATGGGCATGGCGCGCGACTGGAGCTGCAAGGCGTCATCACTGGCATGAGTAATAGCCTGTGCTGGATGCATACCTTGTTTTTGATAAGCCTGCCATTTTTCACGAACAATAGGCCAAAGCAAGGTCGCAAACAGAAAGCTTGGGCTAATGGTTTTACCACTGCGAACACGAGCATCCGTACGACTGAGAGCCAGGTCGATAAAGGCCCGATCTTCATCTCGATGTAAGAGCTGCTCTAGCATAGGAAAGAGCTGCTCGCCAAGACCTTCTGCCTGAAGCATTTTTAAGCACACCATTGCATTACCGCAAGCCAGCAATTTAATGCTTTCATCAAAAAGGCGTGATTCGGGGACATTTTCAATGAGATGAGCAAGCTGTGCAATAGGGGCATGGGTGCCGGGGTCAATGGTGGCATCCAGTTTCGCGGCAAAACGTAGGGCACGTAACATACGTACCGGGTCTTCGCGATAGCGTGTTTCGGCATCGCCAATAATACGTACCGTACGCTTTTTTAAATCATCTACCCCTTGATGGTAGTCAATTACAGTTTCAGAGGTAGGGTCGTAATAAAGCGCATTGAGTGTAAAGTCACGACGCATGGCATCGTCTTTTAGCTCGCCATAATCATTGTCACGCAAAATACGGCCGTGGGCGTCTGTGATTTCATGTTGTTTGTTATCGGCTCTAAAGGTAGAGGTCTCGATAATCTCACGCCCAAAAACCACATGTACCAGCTTGAAACGGCGCCCGATGATACGTGCCCGCCTAAAAAGGGGGCGAATTTGTTCGGGGGTAGCATTGGTCGCTACATCAAAGTCTTTGGGCTCTAGGCCGACTAAAAGATCGCGTACTGCTCCCCCGACAATATAGGCCTCGAAGCCTGCTTGTTGAAGCACTTCGCATACTTTGATAGCGTGACGAGAAACTAAACGCCTATCGATGCGATGCTGTTCAAATGGCAAGCGTTGAGGACCTTTGGAGCGTCGTGCAGAATTAGAAAAAAGTCTAGAAACAAAGTTTCTAATGGTTTGTTTTAGCATGCGTTGAATTAGGATTTTGCATCAAGTAAATCGTCAAATAGATCAATAATTTGCCAATTGCGTTCTTGGGCAATTTGACGTAGACGATCGCTTGGATTGGTGGCTACAGGATGAGACACGACCTCCATTAAGGGCAAATCGTTAGGTGAGTCACTGTAGAACCAGATTTTTTCAAACTGGTCACGACGTAAACCGAGCTCGTGGAGCCACTGGTCCACGCGTGTGATTTTCCCCTCTTGGAAAGAAGGAACACCATAAATGCGTCCTGTATACATACCGTCTTGGCTTTCAGGAATGGTGGCAATTAAATGCTCGAAGCCCAGATGCTTAGCAATAGGGGCTGTGACGAATTCATTCGTGGCGGTTACGATGGCACAGAGATCGCCCTGAGCTAAATGTTGATCTACAAGCTGTTGTGCTTGGGGCAGAATGGCGGGAATGATGACTTCTTCCATGAAGGCATTTTGCCATTCCATGAGGACTTCGCGAGGACGATTAGCAATTAAGCCTAACATGAACTCGGCAGAAGCTTCAGCGGTGAGGCGACCTGCATTATAGAGATCCATGAGCTCTTCGTTACGGCGTTGCGCTTCGGCAGGATCGCCGGCTCGACCAGTACGCGCTAAAAAATCAGCCCATTGGTAGTCACTATCCAAAGGCAATAAGGTATGGTCTAAATCAAATAAAGCAAGGTTTTGTGGGGAATTCATGCAGACTCACAAAAGAAAAGCATAAGGGTGATGAGAACGTTCACCTGCTAAGGAATAGGACAAAATAGATTCGATTTTAGCCAATTATACAAACACAAAGTGATTCTCGTGTTTAAAAGCTGCAGACTTCGTTAATACCCATTAAAATATAAGCGTTTCGCTGCGGCTTTGCTCGTAGCTCCGGTACAATTTGTACTTTTAGTAATTTTACCTCTCCCTCGGCTTTATTCATGACAAATAATCAATCCGTATCCTTGACCTACCGCGATGCAGGGGTCGATATTGAAGCGGGTGACGAGCTCGTTTCCCGTATTAAACCACTTGCCGCACGCACGATGCGCCCAGGCGTTTTGGCTGGCTTAGGTGGCTTTGGCGCAATGTTCGAGTTGCCTAAACATTTAAAAGAGCCCGTGTTGGTCTCAGGCACCGATGGTGTTGGTACCAAGTTGCGCTTAGCTTTCGAATGGCAGCGTCATGACACGGTAGGTATTGACCTTGTAGCAATGAGTGTCAATGATATTTTGGTCCAGGGCGCTGAGCCGCTTTATTTTTTAGATTATTTTGCTTGTGGCAAGCTCGATTTGGATACGGCGACAGATGTTGTTGCTGGTATTGCTAAAGGCTGTGAGCTATCTGGCTGTGCATTAATCGGTGGTGAAACCGCGGAAATGCCCGGTATGTATCCCGATGGTGAATACGATTTAGCAGGTTTTGCCGTGGGCGCTGTGGAAAAATCCAAAATCATTACGGGCGAAACGATTACAGAGGGGGACGTGATTTTAGGCTTAGCATCGAGCGGCGCGCACTCCAACGGTTACTCGTTAATTCGAAAAATTCTAAAGCATGCCAATGTACGTCCTACTGATGAATTAGATGGGCAGACATTTGCTGACGTGGTGATGGCTCCAACCCGTTTGTATGTGAAGCCGGTATTAGCGGTGCTTGAGTCTTTTGGTACAGCGATTAAAGGCTTGGTCCATATTACGGGCGGTGGCTTATTAGAAAACATTCCACGTGTATTGCCGCCGCATACGGCTGCACATATTGATCGTTCCGCATGGACAATGCCAGCGTTATTTCAGTGGCTACAAGAAAACGGTGGTGTGGAAGACGAAGAAATGTGGCGTGTTTTTAACTGCGGTATTGGCATGATTGTAGTGGTACCGGCAGAACAAGCCAGTGCGATTCAGGCTGCTTTTGTGGACCAAGGGGAAACAGTTTACCGCTTAGGTCAGGTAGTGGCACGCACCCAAGATGAGCCCAAGGTTGTGATCGCCTAATCCTTTTTGGTTGGGTTTGAATAAAAAAGCTGGGTAATACCCAGCTTTTTTTATGGTATAGCAGCGGCGCCATGCTAGGACCAATAGCGAGCAACCGCATCCACGACCAAATCAGCACGGTGGGCGAGCATGCAATCAATGCGTTGACGCTCAGGCATGCTACGGAGCCATGTCATTTGTCGTTTCGCTAATTGACGCGTAGCGATAATTGCTTTTTCAATGGCCACGTCCAAATCATAGTCACCGGCTAAATAATCCCAAATTTGTCTATAGCCCACACTACGAATCGAAGGTAAACCCACGTGTAAGTCTGGACGCTGAAAAAGCGCTTGGACTTCAGCGACGAGCCCCTGTTCAATCATTTGCTGGTAACGCTGAGCAATACGTGGGCTAAGTTGTTGGCGTTCGGTAGGCTCTAAACTGAGTGTGTGATACCGGCGCTGACGTAAGGGTTTTGGGGGCGCATCCCGTAGCCATTGGGACATGGGCTTGCCGCTTTGGCGATAAATTTCGAGCGCGCGCTGTATACGTTGGCTGTCATTGGGAGCGAGGCGCTGAGCCGTCTCAGGGTCGACCGTGGCGAGCTCGGCGTGTAGAGCTGGCCATCCTTTTTCTGCGGCTTCTTCATCGAGCTGTGCGCGTAGGGCAGGGGTGGACTCAGGAAGTTGGCTCAGTCCTTCGCGTAGGGCTTTGTAATAGAGGAGGGTGCCACCACACAGAAGAACATGCTTACCGCGGGCATGGATTGCGTCAATCAGTTGTTCCGTGTCGTGGACAAAACCAGCAGCGGAATAGCTTTGAGCAGGATCTAGAATATCAATCAAATGATGGGGCACCAGGGCTTGCTCTTGAGGGGAGGGTTTAGCGGTGCCTATATCCATACCACGATAAATGGTGGCTGAGTCCATGACAATAATTTCTACATCCCAGCGTTGTGCGATGGCTAGGGTAGAGGCACTTTTCCCTGCTGCTGTTGGGCCTGTTAAACAAATAATAGTCGGTTCTGTCATTTGTTATTGGCCTCGTAAAAATAACTTATCCAGATCACTCATACTCCAGTAAAACCAGGTAGGGCGCCCATGATTACACAGATCGGCCCGGTCTGTTTTTTCCATTTCTCTTAACAACGCATTCATTTCGGTGAGTGTAAGCTGGCGATTGGCGCGTACGGCGCCATGACAAGCCATGGTAGATAGAAGCTCATTGCGTTGGGCTTCAAGGCGAGTTGATTGCCCAAAACGTTGTAGGTCTGCCAAAACATGGCGGGCTAAGGCTTCGATATCGCCATTGGCTAATAAGGCAGGCACAGCCCGTACGGCGACAGAAGTGGGACCAGTGGGGCGCATGATCAATCCGAGGGTTTCAAGTTGACTTTGAAATTCCTCTACGAGAGCACTCTCTGTTTGGCTGCATGAAAAAACCACTGGAACCAGGAGTTCCTGCATGGGAAGGTCACGTTGATCCGTCGCTTGTTTGAGCTTTTCATAGACCACACGCTCATGCGCTGCGTGCATATCCACCAGAATTAATCCGTTTTTAACCTGCGATAAAATATATACCCCGTGTAATTGAGCTAAGGCCATACCCATGGGGAGAGCCTCAGCGGCTAGCTCTGTGACCTGCTGTAGTGTAGGGGCAGTTGGAGTCGAGGAAGGGGGCGTTGTAAGGGGGGCATAAAAGTCTTGCCATTGCTCAGCACTGGGCGCAGGTTGCTGAGGCTCATGAAGCGCAAAATGTTGTTGAGCTCGCGGTATGGCGCTAGAGCTGGGTGGTGTGGTATGAGGAGCAGAAGGCTCTGATTGTTGTACCCGCTGTGCTTGGTTTTCAGCCAGAGCCTGTTGCAGATGAGTTTGAATAAAACCAAACACAGCATTTTGTTCTCGAAAACGGACTTCGTGCTTGGCGGGGTGCACATTCACATCCAAAGAAGTGGGATCGACGGAAAGATAAAGAACATAAGCCGGCTTACGATCGCCATGGAGTACATCCTTATAAGCGGAGTGAATGGCCGCAATCATGAGACGGTCGCGAACAAAGCGACCATTGACAAAGGTGAAGGTCTGATCGGTACGACTTTTAGCAAAAGCGGGGCGAATAGTGAGACCCTCGAGACGGATTAAATCGTGTTCGGCTTCGACCCCGACGCATTGCTCCACAAAATCAGCCCCCAAAATTTGCATGATACGGTCCTGTATAGTCCCGGAGGGCCAATGGCGGCTGATTTTATTATTATGAAAAATTCGAAAAGCCACATGCGGGTGGGCAAGGGCAATACGTTCAGCAGCCGTAATGCAGTGGCCCAACTCAGTGGATTCTGTACGTAAAAACTTACGCCGGGCAGGAATATGATCAAAAATTTGTCGTACATCTACAGTCGTACCGCGGCTGCCGGAGCTAGGCTGGGGTTCTAATTGTCCAGCGTGTAGTTCCCAAGCATGTTCGGCATCGGCGGTACGGGAGCGTAGGCTTAACGTGGCTACCGAGGCAATAGATGGCAGCGCCTCGCCTCTAAAACCCATTGAGGCGACAGCCTCGAGCTCCTCGAGAGAGCGAATTTTACTGGTAGCGTGCTGGGTTAACGCCAAATGCAACTGCTCTTTTGGGATACCGTGACCGTCGTCGGTGACAGCGATACGGCGTATTCCTCCTCCATCAAGACGGATCTCAATAGTTTGTGCACCGGCGTCTAGCGCATTTTCGAGAAGTTCTTTGAGCACCGATGCTGGGCGCTCAATGACCTCTCCGGCTGCTATTTGGCTAACCAGTAAGGGAGGTAGGGGTTGAATCGTACGGTATGTCATGGCGTTATCTATAAAATCTGGTCACTATTGTAGTGCATGCGTTGCCGGAAAAACGGCGTACAATGCCAGCTATATCAAAATATCATTTCGTTTAAAGGGGAACCATGCCTGAGATTTTAACCATGTTATTGCATATTGATCAGTACCTGGGGTTATGGGTGGAGCAGTATGGGGCTTGGATTTATTTAATCTTGTTTTTGATTATTTTTGGGGAAACCGGTTTAGTGGTGTTACCGTTTTTGCCAGGCGATTCTTTATTGTTCATTGCAGGAGCTTTTGGGGCTTCCGGACTATTGAACCCGGTAGCTCTAGCACTGCTTCTATTTGTGGCTGCAATATTAGGGAATACAGTTAACTATCATGTGGGGCGGTATATTGGCCCCAAGGTGTTTAGTACTGAGTCCCGTTTTCTGGATAAAAAAGCTTTGCTTAAAACACAGGCTTTTTATGCTAAACATGGTGGAAAAACAGTAGTTATGTCACGGTTTTTACCTGTGTTTCGAACATTTGCTCCTTTTGTAGCAGGGGTGGGGAGCATGCCTGTGTGGCGCTTTCAAGCGTACAATTTTCTAGGGGCAGGGTTGTGGATTTTTGGTTTGATTACACTCGGGTATTTCTTTGGTAATGTCCCTATTATTAAAGAACATTTGAGTACAATCGTCTTAATTGGTATTAGCGCGGCAGCTGTACCTGTTGCGGCCGGAGTAGCTTGGCGCTTTATACAAAGCCGTCGCGCTTTAAAATAAATACATTTAACGAGATGCTTGTACAAAGGCCGTGGTATCTACGGCCTTTACTTTGGAGCTAGGAGCGCTGTGCTAAAGCGGCACCAGATTTAAAATAATCTTGGATGCCATTAAGCATGGCGCGAGCGAGCTTTTCTTGATGTGCTGGGCTACGTAACAGCTTTTCCTCTGTTGGGTTACTGATAAAAGCGGTTTCAATGAGAATCGAGGGGATGTCTGGGGCTTTGAGTACCGCAAAGCCAGCACGCTCAACTTGTCGTTTATGGAGCTTATTGATTTTACCGATTTCGGAAAGCACACCTGTACCTACGCGAATCGAGTCATTGATTTGTGCTGCGGTGGAAAGATCCAACAAGACTTGAGCTACCTGTTTATTATGGGAACCAATATTAATACCACCGACCAAATCCGCTTCGTTTTCTTTTTTTGCTAACCAGCTAGCTGCAGAGCTGGTAGCGCCAGTTTGCGATAAAGCATATACAGAAGAGCCGCGAGCAGATGGCTTAATCCAAGCATCAGCGTGGATAGAAATAAATAAATCCGCTTTTACACGACGAGCTTTTTGAACGCGCACCCCAAGTGGAACAAAAAAGTCCTTATCGCGTGTCATATAAGCACGCATATTGGGTTGGGCGTCAATAAGCTTTTTGAGACGATGGGCGATTTGTAGTACCACATCTTTTTCGCGTGTACCGCCGGGACCAATGGCACCGGGGTCTTCGCCTCCGTGTCCTGGGTCAAGCGCAATTAAAATTGGGCGGTTAGCGGGTGTAGGCGTGACCTTAGGTAGCTGGGCCGGAGGAGGCGTTGCCGCAACAGGGGGGGCTGTTTGACCTTTAACGGTGGGTACTGGAACAGAGGGCTGCGATTGAGCGAGCTGCTCGAGTACAGCCGCCAAAGGGTCGGTATCCTCTGCGTTTTGCAAGGCAAGCAGGGGGTCACGAGCCACCAAGGGGTAAAGATCGATGACTAAGCGATATTTATATTCACCAATAGGCTTGAGGGTAAAGACCTGCGGCGCAATAGGCTGTTTGAGATCTAATACCAAGCGTACTACATCTGGTTGAAACTGCCCTACTCGTACATCACTAATGTAAGGGTCGTTGGCACGAACCTTAGACACGAGTTCACGTAATGTGGAGTTGATCGTGATACCATGCAGATCAATCACCATGCGGTGTGGGTTGGCTAAGGTAAAGTGTTCGGATTTTAATTCACGATCTAATTCCAGGGTGACACGGGTGTAATCATCGGCAGGCCAAGTACGCACGGCAACAATGCTGTTGGCGTGGGCGATACGAGGCACGATTGGAAATACCAATAACGTCGTTGCCGAAGCCACAAAACGACGTCGGTTTGGGCATAACCCCGCATCTAGTTGTTCTGTGTGATTGTTTTTAGCCATGTTTGTCCTTTGATACTATGGGCAGTGATGGTGAGACGTCGTCCTTCGTTTTCATACTGAAGGAACAAATTGAGGTCAGGGGCGGGCAGTAGACCGCCGGCTTTATCAGGCCACTCAATTAAAACCACCGCATTTTCTTCTTCTAGAATATCACGAAAACCGGCTTCAACCCATTCCTCGGGGTCATTAAATCGATAAAAATCAAGGTGGTACAGGTTAAAACTAGAAACTTTATAGCTTTCTAGCAACGCATAGCTGGGGCTTTTTATTCGGCCAGTTACGCCAAGAGATCGTAAAAAAGCACGAGTAAATGCTGTTTTCCCTGCACCTAAGTCCCCTTGTAGGTAAAGGTGGATGCGGCTTTGAGCCGGATGAACGATTTGGGCGAGTTGTTGGGCTAGCGCTATAGTGGCGTTTTCATCTGCAAGATAAAAGGTGGCGGAAGCAAGTAAAGGGTCAAAGCTCAGCATAAGCGTTAAATAATGTAAATGCGCAATCGAAGGCAAAAATAAGCCACAAAGTATTGCCGTGGCAAGGAGTTGTTTTTATAATTTTAGGTCTTTTGGCCCCATAGTTAAATGGATATAACTTTCCCCTCCTAAGGGAAGATTGCAGGTTCGATTCCTGCTGGGGCCGCCAGGGTTAGGAGGCTGACAGAAAAGATAGTGGGAATGGGTTTAGTCTAGTGCTACATCCACGGGTTTTGCCTTAAGATAATCAACCAAAATTTTTGGGTTGATTTGTATTAGTAGACCTCGCTTGCCCCCATTAATATAGATGCTTTCATAATCCAAAATACTTTTTTGTACCCAGACTGGCATGGTTTTACGCGTTCCAAAGGGCGAAGTGCCACCAACTAAATAGCCCGAGTGACGTTGAGCTGTATTTGGTTCACAAGGCTGAATGTGCTTGACTCCCGTTTGTCTGGCAAGATTTTTAGTCGAAACCTCTTGGTCTCCATGCATAAGAATAATTAAAGGCTGTTTTTTTTCGTCTTCCATCACTAATGTTTTGATCGTGATATGTGGGTCAAGCCCTAATTTTTTAGCAGCATCATTAGCACCGCCTTTGGCAGCATAGTCGTAGATGTGCTCACTGAATGGAATTTTACGTTGTTTAAGCCAGAGAGTGGCTGGGGTTTCACTTGTTTTTTTTGCCATGATGATAAGCTAAGTTACGCTCTAGGATGGTGTTGAGCATGTAGCTGACGTAAACGCTCACGAGTAATGTGACTATAGATTTGGGTGGTGCTTGGATTTTTATGGCCAAGTAAAAGCTGCACCATGGCCACGTCAGCACCATTATTTAATAAATGCGACGCAAACGCATGGCGCAAGCTATGTGGGGATAAATCTTGTGTAAGCTGGGCTTGTTGGGCGTATTTTTTAATAATGAGCCAAAAACCTTGTCGTGTCATTGCTTTGCCTTGCGTGCTGATGAATACAGCATCACTTTGCCGCTGCCGCAAAATCAACGGGCGAGCGTGTAATAAATAACGCTCTAGCCAGTATTTTGCGTCCTCTCCGATAGGGATTAGCCGTTCTTGGATACTGTGTGGGTTTGGATGAATAACCCGTAGTACTCCTTGCGCTAAGTCTAGCTGCTCTAGGCGTAGCGCTACGAGCTCACTGACACGCATCCCCGTTGCATAGAGAAGTTCAAGCATGCTTTTATCACGTAAGCCCAGTCGGTGTTGGGTGTTTGGAGCTTGTAGCAGGGCATCAATATCGGCATGGGTCAACGGTTCGCTAGGTGTGGTCGTGATTTTTAGTGGGCGTAAGGATTCTGCTGGATTGTGATACGTTGGGTCTTGGTCACAGAGCCAATGGAAAAACTTCTTGATACTAGCAATACGTCGGTTAACCGTACTGGGCGAAGCGTTGGCGGTAGGGTCATCTAGCCATGCTTGAAGCTGCTCGGTAGA
>NZ_JASLIX010000104.1:0-4701 GCF_030152715.1 Paenalcaligenes sp. | reverse complement strand
GAATTATTGCAGTTTGTCGCGCAGCTGCGTGAGCTTTCTGGTGGGAAGCCGGTGGGAATTAAGCTAACCATTGGTCATGCTTGGGAATGGTTTGCCATCGCTAAAGCCATGCTTAAAACCGATATTACCCCCGACTTTATTGTGGTAGACGGGGCAGAGGGTGGCACAGGCGCATCCCCTGTCGAGTTTATGAATCACGTCGGGGTGCCTCTATTAGAAGGTTTGCGCTTAGTACATAACACGCTGGTGGGGATAGGCATGCGCGAGCGCATCAAAATTGGCGCCTCAGGAAAAATCATCAGTGCGTTTGATATGGCTCGGGTGATGGCTTTGGGGGCAGATTGGTGTAACAGTGGGCGTGGCTTTATGTTTGCTATTGGGTGTATTCAGGCCTTAACCTGTCATACTGGTAAATGCCCGACAGGGGTAACCACGCAAGATCCACTTCGCCAAAAAGCCTTGGTGGTGTCGGATAAGTCATTACGCGTTGCGAGCTACCACAACAATACGTTAAAAGCATTGGCCGAGCTTTTGCGTGCGGCAGGGTTGACTCATCCATCTGATTTGCGTCCACACCATATTGCGCGCCGTATAGCAAATGGCGAGGTACGTGTATTATCTGCGTTATTTCCGGATTTGGAAAAAGGCGAATTATTGCGCAACGAGTTCCGGCAAACGGTGTTTAGAATGGGTTGGCCAATGGCAAACCCGGACTCTTTTGAGCCCGAATATAGCTTAAGTGCCGCCATGTCAGGTCTAACCAATACACAACTACCTCAAAAAAACGAGGCGGCTGAACCCGTACAAACCAATATTTAAATAAAATAGCTCATGGGTGGAAGGCGATTTAGAGCATCCATTCGATGGGCAGCTTGGACATAAAACGCACCCACCAGCGGCTAAATAGGCTTGTGCCTGGCTCAGTGGTGTGCGTTATTATCGAACCATCTTCTTCTTGTTCAAGCCATATTAGCTTGTTGTGCTCATTGAGCGCTAAACGATAGCTAGAATAAGGGATACGCTCGGAAAACAAACGGGAAATTTCCTGCGCTAAAGTTGGGCTATGGATCACAAACCCGAGTTCGGTATTAAGATTGGCTGAGCGTGGATCAAAGTTAAATGAGCCAATAAACACACGCTCCCCATCCATGGCAAAGGTTTTAGCGTGTAGGCTGGAGCCAGAACTGCCAAAAGGATTTTTGCCCTTTTTGTTTAAGTTGCCAGACGAAAGTTTTTTCAGCTCATAAATTTCTATACCGGCACGGAGCATGGCTTTACGTCGTTTGATATAACCGGCGTGAACCGCTGCTACATCCGTGGCTTCGTATGAATTGGTTAATACACGAACTGGAATGTTTTTTTGGCGCAAACGCTCAAAACCGCGCACACCGGTTTTTGTTGGGACAAAATAAGGCGAGATTAAATCAACTTGTAGCGCTGGGGTACCAATAGCATGGTGCAACTGGTAGGACAGCATTTGCTTAGCGTTGGCTTTACCCTCGGCTTTAATGGGATCGTCACTGACCATTTCGGTTTTGACCCACTCTACGTCAAGACGCTGCTGCAGTAGTTCTTGGACTAGCTCGGTATCACGTAAAACATGTAAGTAGCGCTGTGTGCGATCTGGGTTTTGTTTAAGCACCTGACCTAGATCCAGGTCATCAAGGGTATCGGTAGGTTTGAGCTTGACGATTTGGTCAATAGGGTAGGCCAACGGGCTAGCCCAGTAGCGATCAAAATCGTAAGACACGTCTTGTACCACGGCGCCAAAGGCTAATACGTCTAAATCCGCAAACAAGGTTTGATCCGTAGCACCAAAATATTCGTCACCAATATTACGTCCCCCTACCACCGTGGCCATATTATCCACCGTAAAAGACTTATTGTGCATGCGGTGATTTAAGCGGTAAAAATCGGTCAGATAACCAATAGCTTTGGGGCGGCGTATGACAAAAGGGTTAAATAAACGCACCTCAAAATTGGGGTGCGTATTCAGCAGGGCGAGCTCACGATCAAGCTTGCGGATCCCATTGTCATCGAGCAAAAGGCGAACACGTACCCCTCTCTCCGCCGCATTGTGCAGGTTCTGTAAAAGCATCATTCCGGTAGTGTCGGCACGCCAAATGTAATATTGCACATCTAGGGATTTTTCTGCAGCATGAATCAGCAAAGCACGTACGGCAAAAGCATCATGCGCATCGGGTAACGCTCGAACACCGCTCAGGCCAGGGTGTGCATTAATTAAAGGTTGTAGCGCTTGCCCAAGTCGAGTGTTAGCCGCCTCTTCGGCTGAAATGGCTTGACTAGGAGTGCGTTCAGACAAAGGGGGTAAAGCGCAGCCAGAGATAAACGCTACCGAGGCACAGATAGTGGCAAGGCGGTGTTTATAAAAAGCAGGTAACAGCGGTCGTCGATGAAACATAACTATCAGCCAAGAAGAGAGGGTGTAGTTTTAGATCATAAACGAAAAAAACCGCCTAGATAAGAAATCTAGGCGGCTTAGGCGTAACCATCATGTTTTTGTGAAAATTAACCATCAACTTGCATTAATAGGATGGCTAAAATTAAAAGCATAATCCCAAAGACAATAGTACGATTCATGGGTTGGTCTAAAAACCACCATGTGGCTAAAGCGGTTCCAGCAATGGATAGCACCCCCCAAGCTGTATACGCCACAAAAAGAGGCATACCTTGAACGGCAATAGCTAAAAGAGCAAAAGCCGCCATAATCAGTACAATAGCGGCGACACCCCAGACTTTCTTTTTAAAGCCGTTTGAGATAGCCAAAGCCAGATTGGCTAACACATCTAGCACGACAGAGCTCAATAAGAAGGCAAAGTGAATGCTCACACAGCCTCCTGTTCAAGTTCCTCTTCTTGTTGGTAGCCACGATGAATGACGGCAATCCCGATCAAAGACAACACAATACCTGTTGCTTGAATCATGGAGATTTGCTCTTGCAGCCACAAATAAGAAACAAAAGCGATCAGCACCATGCCTATACCTTCCCACGCGGCGTTAGCAAAAGTAACGGGTATACGTATGGTGGCTCGACTTAAAAACAGATAAGATAGACCGACTGCCAACATGGCGATGATAGTACCAGCGAGTAAATATCCTTCGCTGACAAAAACCTTCATGAGTGAAGTGCCAACTACTTCACCTACAATTGCGAGTGTCAAAAAGACCCAATGCATAAAAATCGTTCGGTTTAGAACGCTCCATATAATAAACACCTCTTTATGGTATAAGGTTTTTATTACAGTACCAAATCACTGAGAGACAAAATTTTTGACGGCGGAGCCAGGGTTCGGATGCGTATAGAACATATTGAGTATTTTGTAGCCACAGCTCGATTAGGCTCCATTGCTAAAGCTGCGCTTTCATTAGGGCGTAGACGCAGTACAGTTAGTATGGCGATTTCCGCCTTGGAAGATGAGCTAGGCGTAAAATTATTTGAACGTACGGGAAATAGCTTGCAGCTTTCTGCGATAGGAGAAAGCATTCTGGATGACTGCCATCGGCTCTTAAGTCTGAGTTTGGGTATTAAGCAACGTTGCTTAATTGGTGATCATGCACAGCGCCAAGAGTTACGAATTGGCCGAGATGATGCGTTATCTGAAGCCTTTTGGCGGCATATTATTTTACAGCTACGGCAGCGCTATCCTCACTTAAGTCTAAGCATGCGTTTTGCTTCCTCTGATGAGTTGCCCGATTTAGTCCGTCAACAACAATTGGACATTGCTTACGGCATTTCAGAAAATTTATATGATCCGGCCGATGGTTTGCACCGTCGGGTGTTAGGCAGGGTAGTGATGCGTATGATGATTGCTCATGATCACCCTTTAAGTCGTCTCCAGCATGTCACAGATACCGATTTACGCTCGCTGGCGCAAATCACCTATATGGATAGTTCTAATCAGGAGCGATTTCATCTGGAGCATGTGGGCAGTGAGCGCATTGCTTTAAGTAGCTTTGAGCTAGTGCGAGATGCTATCCGCGATGGGTTAGGCTGGGGCTACGTGCCTGAGCCTTTATTGCAGTTAGAGCAACGGGATGCTCAAGAGCTGACCACTTTACGTCATGGGCTGATGGTAACGGGTTATCCGTATTTGGTTTATAGCCGCGAGGTATTAGTTGCGGCGGGGCCGCAAAAAAACTTGTTGTCAGAAGTGAATGAATTGGTAGCAGCAGCGATGTTAGAGATTAGCTCCGAGTCCTTATTACGCTGATGTGGTAACGCGACAGGGTTGAGCCACTGTCGCGTTAAATAAAGTTTAGGCGATTTGTAATGTGCCTTTAGCATTCATGGTGAGATCAATCACATCACTGGCCGTAATGCAGAGGTATTGTGGGTCTAAATCGGCTTCGCTCATGTTGTTATGTTTCATGCATGAGCTGCATACAGCGATTTTCCCACCTAGACTCAGGTATTCCTCCAGTAAATCTTTAGCGGGTTTAAAAGCCGGGCCAATATCAATAGGGTCGGTGGCATTGGGCTTACCCAGTAAAACGGCATCAGCCATCAAAATAATAGTGCAGCTATGACCTTTGCGTGCAGCATTCACAGCCATGGTCAGCCCAATGGTTATTTTGCTTAGGTCGCCTTGGGGACCATCAAATAACGTAGCAACAAAATCAGTGGTTTGCATAAAAATTCCTAAATAGTATTAACGAGAGCAAGAGTGCGGTTTGAGCCAA
>NZ_JASLIX010000081.1:0-11811 GCF_030152715.1 Paenalcaligenes sp. | reverse complement strand
TTAATGCCAGAGATGAATCTTTTTACCCTGATTGATACCACGCATTGGCATGCAACGGCCATGTATAGAGAAACAGCTTTAAAACATATAGAGCCAGGTCTATGTGCCACAGTATATGTAATGGCTAATCCTAATGTAGCGATCCAAGGCAAAGTGGAAAACATCGGTTGGGGCGTTTCGTCAGAGGACATTATTCATTTGCCACGTGGGATGCCTTATGTACAAAAAACCGTGAACTGGGTAAGAGTCGCACAGCGGTTCCCCGTACAAATTGCACTGGATATAAAACCAGAGCACGAGTCATTATTAAGAATGGGAGCTTCTGCAACCACTATTATTCATGATGGGCAATATTGTGACTAGTTCAATTTGGTCTCGAGTCAAAGCAGATCTGCGGCCGTTTAGTGGCCGTTGGGAGCAGTCTTGGCGTATTGCTTTGTTGTGTGCGCTAATGACATTAGTCGCAATGACCTACCAAATCCCCGAGGCAGCCATTAGCTGTTATGTGATTTTTTTTGTTATGAAGTCCGATGCTGCCGAAAGCACGGTATTGGCTTTGGCATTAGTGGTTTTGGTTTCTATCGTTATTTTGGCTCTTGTTGGGCTAGTGAATCTTACCATTGACTCACCTCCAGCACGGCTAACTGCTTTGGTCGTTAGCTCATTGCTTTTTTTATTTTTAGGTGCCGCCAGTCGTCTGGGCCCATTAGGTGGCATTATTGCGTTAGTAATCGCTTTTGTCCTGACTTTGCTCATGTATGTGCCAGTTGGGGAGCTGGCCACTCGAGCTTTGCTGTATGCTTGGTTAATGGTAGCCGCCCCAATGGCGCTGGTGGTTGGGTTTAATTTACTTGTAGGGCGCCAGCCCAAGCATGTGTTAGTCAATGAGCTTATTGAGCGCTTACAGTTGGCGGCGATGGCGTTAGAGGGACAAGCGCCAACAACCGCATTGCGTCAAAATCTAGCACTAGGTGTCGAAGCACAGCAAAAAAGATTAAAGTGGCTTAAAGCTTTTCATTTGGTGCCTACGGCTACGTATAAATGGTTAGATGCGGCGGTGTTACAGAGCTATCGTATCTTATTGGCTGTGTTGGCGTTACGGAATCAACAGCAGACAGAGCATAATGCAGAGTTAGCTGCCGCTTGTCGTGCTGCTGCACACGACTTAGCGCAGGGGCAACGACCACAGCTATGGTCGTTTACGCAGTCATACATTACCAACAGTGCTGCACATGAAATCAAAACCGCTTTGATGGCGTTAGCCAGCGAGGATAAGCCACCGGTTATCCCCGAGGAAAAGCGTCCCTTTTTTGCTGCCGATGCACTAACTAACCCGATCTATCAACAAATAGCTATTAAGGCGACTGGTGCGGCTGTACTGTGTTATTTGATTTACAGTGCTATTGACTGGCAGGGTATTCATACAGCGATGATTACGTGTTATGTGGCCGCTCTAGGCTCCACAGGAGAAACCATTCATAAGTTATTTTTGCGTATTGTTGGTTGCTTGATCGGTGCTTTTTTTGGGGCGGTGGTGCTGCTGTTGTTTATGCCGTATATGACATCGGTTGGTGCCTTGATGATCGCGGTGTTTGCGGTATGTTTGCTTGCCGCTTGGGTGGCACTGGGGTCTGAGCGCATTTCCTATGCCGGGATTCAAATTGCATTTGCTTTTTTGTTGATTACTTTACAAGGGTTTGGGCCTGATATTGATTTGAGTGTGGCACGTGATCGTGTGGTTGGGATTTTATTGGGTAACGTGGTGATGTATTTGGTTTTTACCCATATTTGGCCGCAAAGTGTTATGCGTTCGGTGCAGCGGCGCCTTCAGGTGATAGAGAATAAGCTTCAAACGTTAAGGCAGCAAAGCACGCAAAATAAAGCGGCGGCGGTACAATGCGCCGCTGGTATCGCCCAAGAGCTTGCTTGGGTGAAATATGAGTTTGGGCTAGTGCTTTTAGAGCCGAATGACCTACGCCCCGCGGCAACGGTGATTAAGCAGACGCGTGCGCAAATCAAGCAGTTACAGCAGCGCTTTGAACAGCGTGGCTTGTTAACGGGGGGGTCGGAAAAGCTAGCGTTGGTGTAGTGGAGGCAAGGCCGCGATGTCGATTTGTCCCATCATAAAGGCTAAATTTGCCGAGGCAATTAAAGCTGCTGAGTAGGCGACGGTTTGAGCTTGAGTGGCGTCAATAAGAGCATTGGCGGCCTCGGTGGCTAGCATCATGCTGCCTAGTCCAACCTCGTAGGACTCGAGTGCCGCATCATAGGTTAGGCGAACCGCATCGACCAATTCGGTAGCGGCGGTATAGGCCTCTAGTGCAGAGCGTAGGCTATTGGCAGCAAAATGAATTTCACGTAGTGCATCGTTTTGATTTTTACGTACGAGCTCTTTAGCGGCGGCGGCGCGAGCTTCGGCTTCGCGCAAACGCATGCGACGTAATCCACCATCGAATAAAGGAATACTCACCCCCAATAGCACAGCCGTAGAGGCAGATTGCGGGCTGGTTTCAGCCAGGCCATTGATATTAAAGTGGGTGGAGCCGGCTGATGCTACGCCCATTAGGGCAACTTTGGGTAAGAAGTCAGCTTTTACCGAATCGATGGATTTTTCCGCGGCACGTCGTGCCGCGTCAGTAGCGATGAGATCAGGGCGATAGGCCAGTGCTGCTTGCAGCGTAGCATCGTCGGGTAGGTCCTCATAGCGTGGTAATTGTCGATCAGAGGCGTCAGCAATATGAATCTGCGTAGTGGGGGGTAAGCCCGCTGCAGCAATTAGAGCGTGATAAGCGTTACGCTCTGCGCCTTGGTTTTGAACCAAGCGGAAATTAGCTTGTGCTTGTAGTTGTTTAGCCTGAGCTACGTCTATCGCTGTGCCGACCCCTGCTTGAAATCGAGACTGGGCGGCGTCGACAAGCTTAGTGGTGTTTTGTAAGTGTTGGCGAGCTAGCTCGGTTTTTTGACGTGCTGCACTGTATTCGTAAAAGGTGCGTGCCACATTAAAGATGATGGCTTGATGCGCGGCGTTAAATTTAACTTGGCTGGCAAAGCTTATATCCGAGGCAGCACCATGTAAAGCATTTCTTTTGCCAAAATCAAAAAGTAGCCATTTCAAGCTTAAGGCGGGGACAACCCCATGGACAGAGCTGTGTGTACGGGTGTCAATATCTATAAGAGGTAAGTCTAGGTCTGTGTGGCGTTTGCTGCGTTGGTAGCCCCCAATGACGCTGGCTGAAATCATTGGTAGGTAGGTAGCTTTAACCATACCGGCAGCAATGGCGGCCTGCTCGGCTTCTAGCCAGGCAATGCGAGTAATAGGGTTATTGGCTTGTGCTAAGTGAATGAGCTCCTCGAGCTGATAACTATGTTGTGTATCCAGTTGCTCCACTTCTGGTAGGTGGCTTAAATTAAATTGAGGAGGGTAAGTGGGTACCGTAGGCGCTGGCTGTTGTGGGTTAGCGCTTACCGTTGGTGGTGGGTTAGGGATGGGCGGCAAAGCCGTTTGGCAACCTACCAGTAAAGATACCATCAATAAAAAAACGCCCGATCTAAACATAGATAAAAAACCAAAAAACTGTTGTAGTACTAAGTGTACCCGTATCTTTACTTTTGGTTTAGACGTTTTGTTGTAATGTTACAGAGGGACGTACCCCATATAGACGTTGGTAATCAGCGGCAAATTGACCCAAATGACTAAAGCCGGCAAGAAGAGCGAGCTCGGTGACTGTGTGGCGCTGGGGGTCTGCTCGCAATAAGCGTTGGTGCACATCGTGTAGACGCTGTTTTTTAACGTATTGCATGGGGCTAATGCCTACAAAATCTTTAAATCCGGCATAGAGGGATCGGGTGCTAATCCCAACATGTTGGGCAATACGAGTTACGCTTAAAGGCTCTGTTAAGTGTTGGTGAATATAGTCCTTGGCTTGCTTGATAGCGTGAGGTGTTAATGTTTGTACGCTAGGTAAGAGTTGATTGTGCTCCCATACATCTAATAAGCAAGCAAAAAACGTGTCTTCTAGTCGCCGTTGGGCTTGTGCTTGTTCGAACCAGCTGCCTTCAGAGGCTTCTTGAAATTGCCATTGTAATAAGCGCCATAAACTGGCACCAGCCCCTTGGTCCAGAGCTAATACTGGAGTAAAGAGAAGCTCATCTTGTAAAGGACGCTGGTAGTGTTTTTGAAAAAAATGTTCCAGGCTGGTTTTACAGATACGAATAAAAAGCTTGTCAGTGTGCTGACTATGTTGCATAGAAAAAATTTGGTTTGGGTTAAGCAACGAAGCACGTTGTGAGCTGTAATAAAAGCTTTGATGAGAAAGCTGAATTTTTTCGTGGCCCTGAATAGGAATTTGTAA
Source organism: Paenalcaligenes sp. (assembly GCF_030152715.1). Taxonomy (NCBI): domain Bacteria; kingdom Pseudomonadati; phylum Pseudomonadota; class Betaproteobacteria; order Burkholderiales; family Alcaligenaceae; genus Paenalcaligenes; species Paenalcaligenes sp. The sequence goes on along the minus strand of NZ_JASLIX010000081.1, from coordinate 7,459 downwards.
AAGATAAAAATCGGTTAAAGGTTGGGGCTGAATATGAACCGTAGCACCATAACGTAAGCGCCCCCAGCCCAGTCGTTGGCTTGCGCGATAGTAAAGGTGGGTATTGAGTTGGGAGGCGTTATTTATTTTCAGGTGGTGGGGACAGAGTACTTGTGCGACATGATGTTGCACCTGATCTACGTCGTAGGAGTGCAGTTGAGCATAACGCTGTAGAAGTTGATGCATACGAGCCTCCTTATAAACGATTCCACAAAAATACTATAGTAGTAATTAATTTAGGCCTAATCTATTAGTACATATACGCAGCAAGTCAAGAGCTGGGAATCCACAGGAAAAATGTGCGGTTTTTTGATAGGGGTGCAGTTTTTAGATAGTAGCAGTCAGCGTTATGTTTTTAAATATAAAACAAAGACTTATTATGTTTAGGAGACAAGCATGGCGCAAAATCGTTTATTAACTAAGGACCATTTTTTGCTCGGTACATTTGCCACGAATTGTGGTGGTGGTATGACCGTGTCAACTTTACCTGATCGCTGGCAGGCCACATGGGAAAACAACGTAAAACTGGCGCAGATGCTTGATGAGGCTGGCATTGATTTTATGTTACCAATCGCGCGCTGGGTGGGGTATCGCGGCGAGACGGATTTTCATGGCTATGTGTTAGAAACTATTACCTGGGCGACGGCACTGTTAGCACATACGAAAAATATCAATGTTTTTGCAACAGTACATACCGTTGCTAACCATCCTGTGGCGTTGGCTAAGCAGATAGCCACGATGGCTCAAATTAGTGGCAATCGTGTGGGTCTAAATATCGTAGCGGGTTGGAATAAGCCTGAATATGATGCACTAGGTCTAGATTTGCCTAATGATCATGAAACGCGATATGGGTATGCGCAAGAATGGTTCGATGTTGTGCGCAAACTGTGGGATCATGCGGGACGTTTTGATTGGGAGGGAAAATATTTTCAGCTTAAACAGGTGCATAGTGATCCACGGCCTGATTATCACCCTCCTATTTTTAACGCAGCGGGTTCTGGTCAGGGGCGAGAGTTTGCAAGCAGTAATGCGAATTTTTTATTCACGCCGGCCATGGAGCTAGAGCGCTCACGTCAAGAGGTCGCTGAGCTTAAAAAAATGGCGGCAGATAAAGGGCGTGAGGTTGGGGTGATGACTTTTTCCCATGTAATTTGTCGCCCAACCCAGGCAGAGGCAGAAGCAGAGTGGCAGCGCATGCTTGACCATGCAGATACTGGGGCTGTGGATAATTTAGTGAATTTGCAGTTTGCGCATGCGCACTCTTTTCCCCATGAGCTTTTAGCTCAGATTCGAGAGCGTATGACAGTAGGGCATGGTGGTTTTCCGCTGGTAGGGACACCCGAGCATGTGGCAGATCAAATCTGTGCGCTGCATGAGGTCGGTTTTCGGGGGACGACGCTCTCATTTTTTGATTACGTCAAAGAGTTTCCTTATTTTCGTGACGAGGTGCTCCCCATTTTAAAAGCGCGTGGTATTCGTGACGCCTAAAATGGGGAACGGGTTTTTTAACTACTGAGCTAGCCATTGTAGGAGCTGCTGGCTCAGTTGGTCCCCAGCCATCCCAAAAGCTTGGATGACGGCAGGGATATCGGTACTGGTCGCCGGCTGTTCAATGACAAAGCGTTGGCTGCGCTGGATAACGGATTGCGCTCTGTCGATGAGCTGGGCCTCGAGCTGTACCACAACCACGGGCTGTTGTTGGCGGTATTGCACTTGAAAATGACGTAGATAGCTCTCTAGCGCCCATTTTGTTTTGACGGCGGCATCGGTGCTAACCGCTTGAAACAGCTGTGCATCGTGTAGAGCTTGTACCAAGCGGTCACGTAAAATGACAGGAGCATTATCGGCCCATTGGGTGCCTTTATAAACCTGCATTTCACTACCATCTGGCTGTACGATCACACGATTGCTATTAATTAGGCGATTTGCATTAGGTGTTGCCACATAAAGGCTGTGATCTTTGTTTTGTTGCAGTGCTGCCATTGGGGCGGCGGGCAGGTCATAACGAGTTTGAGGCTCGGCTTCGGGCAGAATGGAGCAGCCCCCAAGTAATAAAGCGGCGCTAAGCAAAACAGGTTGAATCAAATGACGAGTGGTGCAAATCATGGTTGGAATTCCTGTATGGTGTCACCGCCCAACATATATTGAGCCGGATTATTATGAAGCTCTTGGGTAATGGCTTTGATATTAGCAAGGGTCTGGCGTAATTCTTGCATAGCCGGTGCGATTTGAGCAAAACCTTGACTGCCTTGGTTGATGGCTGGCGCATTATCTTTGAGAATATGTTGTAGCTCTTGGGTGGCTTGCGTTAGGTTTTGCATGGCTTCGTTGGCTTTAGCAAAGGCACCATTGCCTTCTTTTGTAATCAGCTGGCGTGTTTCTTTGAGCATTTTTTCTGCTTCGGCGCTTGCGCTATTTAGACTTGCAAATAAGTCGGGAAGGTCTTGAGTACCGTCAGCAAGTTGTTCGAGTAGTTTTTCGAGTTGCTCAATGCTGTTACCAATACGTTTGGCATTATCGGAAGATAAAAAAGCGTTAGCATTAATCAGTAGCTCGGAGACATTGGTCATTAACTCCTCACCACCGGCCATCAGTTGTGCAATAGGTGAGGGTGTAGCCATGATAATGGGTTTTTTTTCGCCCTCAGGGGCAACCAGGTCAGGGCTATCTGGCGTGCCACCTGTGAGTTCAATTACAGAGGTTCCCGTAATACCTGTTAAGGCTAAGCGCGCCTTGGTGTTTTCTTTTACGGGGATGGTTTCTTGAATCGTAATGCTCACAAGCACACGACGGATATCTTGTGGGTCTAGCTCTAATCGTGTGACCTCACCAATACGAATCCCATTGTATTGCACGGCGCTGCCGCGGCTTAGCCCTCGGACAGCCTCGGTAAAGACCACGGTGTAGTCTTTGGTTTTATTATCATTACCGGTTTTGGCTAGCCAGAGCGCAAACAGGACTGCGCCGGTAGCGATGAGTAAAGTAAAAACGCCGATCAGAATATGATGTGCGCGTGGTTCCATTATGTATTCTCCTGACGTCGTTGTTCTGCTTTTTGAGCGGCGCGCCCACGGGGCCCCTGAAAATAATCCTGAACCCAGGGGTCATCAAATTGCTCGACGACGTCTAAACTATCATTGATGATGACTCGCTTCTGGGATAGCACGGCGACACGATCACAAATGGTGTAGAGCGTGTCTAAGTCATGGGTGACTAAATAGACCGTTAATCCTAAGGCATCACGTAAGGTCAAAATAAGTTGATCAAAATCGCTGGCCCCAATAGGATCCAATCCGGCCGTGGGCTCATCCAAAAACAAAATCTCAGGATCTAAAGCAAGCGCTCGTGCCAAAGCAGCGCGTTTTATCATTCCACCGGACAACTCGGAAGGGTATTTATGTGCCGCATTGGCAGGTAAGCCTGCGAGAGCCATTTTAAGCCGTCCTAGGTCTTCGGCTTCGGCGCGGCTCAGACCACTGTGTTCTATTAGGGGCATGGCAATGTTTTCGACCACTGTTAGGGATGAAAACAACGCCCCTTGTTGAAACAACACCCCAAAACGACGCTCCAATTTAGAACGTTGTTCAGCATTAAGATCGGCAATTTTTTGACCAAAAACGGTGATTTCGCCCTCGTTAGGTGGACGTAATCCTAAAATGGCACGTAATAAGACGGATTTTCCAGTACCGGATCCGCCCACAACCCCGACGATTTCGCCTGGGTAGACGTCCATATCCAGATTCTCATGGACCACATGTGAGCCAAACTGATTGCGTAAATGGCGCACTTTAATGATGGGTTCTTCTTGCTCACGCTTTTTTTGACGGGCTTTACGGTCGGTTAAGTCGGTCATTTACCACCCCATTTCCATATAAAACAAGGCGGCCAGCGCATCCAGTAAAATCACGATAAAAATGGAATGGACGACCGCTGCGGTGGTACGTTCCCCGACGGATTGTGCACTTCCTGTGACCTTAAACCCTTCTAAGCAGCCGATCACTGCAATTAAAAAGGCAAAAATAGGTGCTTTTGCCATGCCTAAAAAGAAGTGGCGTACAGAAACGTCTTGCTTAAAAATCTCAATAAACATGGTGGGCGAGATGTCTAAGGTCCAAAAGCTGACTAAAGCACCCCCGAAAATCCCCGCAATCATACCAATAAAGGTCAGCATGGGTAAGGCAAGTAGCATGGCTAAGACACGGGGTATTACTAGAATTAGCAAGGGGTTGAGCCCTTGGGCACGCAACGCATCAATTTCTTCGTTGGCTTTCATGGAGCCAATCTGAGCTGTAAACGCACTGGCGGTGCGCCCGGCCATGAGGATTGCCGTCAAAAGGACCGCAAACTCACGTAGAAAAGAAAAGCCGACCAAGTTAACGGTATAAATTGTTGCTCCAAAATCCGCTAAGATCGTAGCCCCTAAAAACGCAATCACGGCGCCGACTAAAAAAGTTAGGAGTGCAATAATGGGTACGGCATTAAAAGCGGTTTCTTCGACCTGCGCCACAATCGCTGTTACACGCCATTGGCTGGGGCGTAGCATATTGAAAAACAGGGTCTCTAGAGTAAGACCAATAAAAGCGAGTAACTCTATTGCTTGGCGCCAAAAGCGGTGGGTAGCTTCGCCGATACGTACAAAAAAATCGCCAATAGCAGAGTGCTGTGGTAGCGGCGGGGGTGGTTCTTGAGTACTGAGAGCATGGGCCACGGTGCGTAGCAGGGCGGCGCGTTCCGCTGATAGCCCTTGCGCATGATCGAGCTGCGCTTCAAGATGTTCTGGTGTCATGAGCAAACACAACTGTTCTGCGCCTGCTGTATCCAGTTTTTCTAATGAGGAAAAATCAATATGCTCGTATTTTTGGGCATGCTGCGTAAACTGAGCGAGCTCGTGACACAGCTGACGGTAGTGCGCTAACACCCATTCACCCTGAAGAAACAGGGTGTTGTTTTCATAGCGAAGAAAGTGAAAGGAGGATTGAGCCATAGACACAAAGTCTACCGTAAAAAAATAAACCGGTTGTTGTTTATCAGCGATAGCTGGGGGCAATCACGCTCGTTTTGGCGAATCTTTGCAATTTGTGGCAGGCTTTGGCTCTGCTGTTTAGACAATCTATGCATTTTAGTACAAGTTAGAGGTTATGCACGAAGTGTGATTGAAAAAAGGATGGGGGCAGACTCCTAGGGTTTACCACTAAACAAAAAGGGCATGTGGCGAAAAAACAAGGTATACACTTAGAGTTGGTGAGTAGGATTGAAATAGAAATTGCTATAGGAAACATTTATGTTTGAACATGTCGCCCCTTATGCAGGGGATCCTATTTTTCGTATCGCCGCGCAATATCAGGCGGATCAGCGTGAAAACAAGGTTAACCTAACTATTGGCCTGTACTTTGAGGATGACGGCAGCGTACCTTTGCTCGACTGTACCCAAGCGGCAGAGAAACATTGGGCAGCAAAGAAATTGCCTCGTACTTATTTGCCCATGGAAGGATTAGACACGTATCGGGATGGGGTTCAGCGTTTGGTATTTGGCGAGCAGAGCGAAGCGTATCAGTCTAAACGCATTGCTACGATTCAGACATTAGGTGGTACCGGTGCGTTAAAAGTTGGGGGTGATCTTTTGCACGAGGCCTATCCAGATAGTCAAATGTGGATTAGTGATCCGGCTTGGGACAATCACCATGCGATTTTTGGGGGCTGTGGTATCAAAACTAATAAATACCGTTATTTTGATGCTCAGACCCAAGGGGTGGACTTTGAAGGCATGATGGCTGATCTGGCGCAGTTACCTGCTCAGAGCTTTGTGCTATTGCACCCTTGCTGTCATAACCCAACCGGGGCCGACTTATCCAAGGAACAGTGGCAGCAACTGATTGCGCTCATTAAAGAAAAGCAGCTCATCCCCTTTTTAGATATGGCTTATCAGGGGTTTGGGCAGGGGCTCGATGAGGATGCCTATGCGGTACGGGCTATGGCACAAGCCGGTGTATTGTTTTTAGTCGCAAACTCTTTTTCTAAGAATTTTTCTTATTATTCTGAGCGCTGTGGTGGCTTATCGGTAGTGTGCAAAGATCAGGCTGCTGCAGAGCGAGTTTTAGGCCAACTGAATGCATGGGTGCGTAAAAATTACTCTAACCCGCCTTCGCATGGGGGGCACGCAATTGCGACAGTGTTAAATACCCCCGAGCTGTATCAAGGTTGGGTAGATGCCGTCGATGCGATGCGTGCGCGTATTCATACGATGCGTCAAACGGTTTATGACAGGCTAACAGAACTAGCCCCGCATTATGATGCGAGCTATATGATTAAGCAGCAGGGCATGTTTAGTTATACCGGCTTGTCTTTGGAACAAATTCTACGGTTACGCGAGGAGTTTGGGGTCTATATGTTAGATTCAGGGCGTATTAGCGTACCAGGGTTAACAACAAAAAACGTAGAGTATTACGCTAAATCATTAGCTGCGGTTGTGTAAATTACTTTTCGTTATCTTAAGAGCAAGGACGCTTTGAGCGTCCTTTTTTTATGCCTAGTGATTACCCTTGATTTCATGAGTGGATGCCTAAAAGCACAAATTCTCATGCACAAAAACACAAATGTGGCGAGCGCTGCTTTTTATACTTGAAGTGTAAAAAAACGCCTTAGCCCGTATAACGAGGAGACCAATTTATTATGACAACGCAGACAATTTCAGGGATTCGAGAGCATATGATTATTGGCGGCCAGCCAGTAGATCAAAGCCAAGGTGTACGCATTCCTGTTTATAACCCCGCTACAGGGCAAGTGATTGCACAGCAACCCGAAGCGGGAGTTCAGGGTGTGGATCTGGCTGTAAAAGCGGCGCATCAGGCATTGACACTACCGCTGACCCGGTGCGCGACAAGTCCCGCCGTTCAGGGCGGGGAAGGATAGCGCGGACGGCGCAGCCGTCCTTGTCTTTGGGTTTCAGTGTGGGGTTTGCTGCTACTCGATGTACTGGCGCACGATGGAAATCGGCGCGCCGCCGCCGCTTGAAGCGAAATAGGACGGCGACCACAGCACGCCTTTCCAGTAGCGCTTCTGGATGTCGGGCCGTTCCTTCCGCAGCAGGCGACTGGAGACGCCTTTGAGGCTGTTCACGAGATTGGAGACAGCCACCTTGGGCGGGTATTCCACAAGCAGGTGAACGTGATCGTCCTCGCCGTCCATCTTGATCAGTTGCGCCTCGAAGTCGGCGCAGACTTTGGCGAAGATCGTGCGCAGCCGGTTGATAGCATCTCCATCGAACACTCTGCGGCGATACTTCGCTACAAAGACCAAATGGACATGCATCTTAAAAACGCCGTGTCGTCCATGCCTAATATCGTTGTCGTCGCTCATAGGCCAAATTATAATATCCGCATGCAACGCCTCCAAGCCTTCAAATACGAACTGCGACCAGACG